>JBOGJF010000573.1:0-4897 GCA_050747785.1 Vicinamibacteria bacterium | reverse complement strand
ACCTTCACCACCACCGCGAGCGTGAGCGGCTTCGTGATCGACCCGGTGAAGGGCAACGACATGGCCACGCAGACGACCTCGGTCGTACCGCCGCTGGTGGCGCTCACGGTAGACGAGGTGGACCCCGGTTCCTACGGGAACGGGTTCGGCACGAATCAGCACTACAGCTATCTGGTTGCCACCTTTATCGGAGAGAGTTCGAGCACGTATTACCTCCAGGTCACGGGCTACGATATCGACTATGACGACGAGATTTCCGTCTTGCTGAACGGAACCCCTATCGGCTTTCTGACGCGGGGACCGGACAACGATTTGAACGAGGGAGATCTGTTCGTGCTCGAGCCACCCTTGGTGGTGACCGGTCAGAACACGATCGAGCTCCACGAGAGGACGAAGGGGTGGATCTGGGGTGTCACCGATCTGGCCGTGCTGAGCGCACCACCTGCGGGGCCGCCGCCGGTGGCCCTCACCATCGACGTGGTCGACGCGGGCTCTTATGGTTACAACTACGGCACCGAGGAGCGTGAGACGGTCCTCACCGCCATGTTCACCGGCGACGGTGCCAGCTCGTACTTCCTCCAGGCGAGCGGCTACGACATCGACTACGACGACGAGATCTCCGTCCACCTGAACGGCAGCCTGATCGGGTTTCTGAGCAAGGGCCCCGACAATGCGTTGAACGCGGGGGACACGTTCACACTCGTGCCGCCCTTCGTCACCGCGGGCCAGAACGTACTGGAATTCCGTCAGCGAACTCCAGGCTGGACTTGGGGTGTGACGAACCTCGCGGTGCTCAGCGCGCCGCCGGCGGGAGGGGCACCGGTCGTGTCGCTTACCTTGGACGAGATCGACTCTGGCGCGTACGGATACCAGTACGGGAGTGACGAGCACGAGTCCAAGCTCACCGCCACGTTCCCGGGCGACGGCGTCAGCACGTACTACCTTCAGGTCACCGGGTACGATATCGACTATGCCGACGAGATCTCGGTTCATGTCAACGGTTCTCCCATCGGGTTCCTCCGCAAGGGCCCCAACAACAATCTCAACGCGGGAGACACCTTCACGCTCGCGCTCCCCCTGGTCCTTGCCGGGCAGAACACGCTCGAGTTTCGCCAAAGAGCTCCCGGTTGGAAGTGGGGGGTTACCAACCTTGGAGTGGTCAGTACGCCTCCCGGCGGTGCCGCGATTGTGTCTCTCACCGTGGACGTGGTCGACACCGGTGCGTATGGACATGAGTACGGAACCAATGAGCACGAATCGAGTCTCACCGCCACGTTCCCAGGCGATGGCACGAGCAGCTATTACCTCAAGGTTCGCGGCTATGACATCGACGAGGACGATGAGATTTCGGTACGTCTGAACGGTATTCCGATGGGGTCTCTCAGCAAGGGCCCCAACAACGGTCTTAACGCCGGCGACGTATTCACGCTCCTCTCGCCCTTCGTGGTGGCGGGCCAGAACACGCTCGAGTTCCAGCAGGGAACACCGGGCTGGAAATGGGGGGTGACGGGTCTTGCCGTGCTCAGCGCGCCGCCCCCTGGAACACCACCGGTCATTCCCCTCACGCTGGACGCGATCGATCCCGGCGCCTATGGACACAACTACGGCACCAACGTGCACGAGACGGTTCTGGCGGCGACTTTCACGGGCGATGCGGCGCAAACGTATTACCTGCGGGTCGTAGGCTTCGACATCGACTACGCCGACGAGATTTCGGTTTACTTGAACGGCACGCAAGTCGGGTTTCTCAGCAAGGGTCCCAACAACGGTCTGAACGCCGGTGATGTGTTCGTGCTGGAGGCTCCGGTGCTGAACCACGGAGCGAACGCCCTCGAGTTCCGCGAGCGAACGCCCGGCTGGGCCTGGGGCGTGACGCACATCGGTGTGCTCACCTCGGCCCCCTGAGCGGACCGAATTCTCCCGTCGTTCATTGACGAATGGGGGCATTCGTGTTTACTCTCGCTCCGTGACGGAAGAGCCACTTGGACTTGGCTTCGCGCTCAATCTTGTTCTAGGCGGACTCTTCGGGCTCGTCGTCCGTGCACTCTATAAACGCTACGCGACCACGGCTCCCGGCTCGGACGGTCTCGCCAATGTCTTTCCTCTCTTCATATTAGCGACGATCACGATGATCGCCGTGGTTCAGCTATCGCTCGCGCTGTCGCTGGGTCTCATCGCCGCGCTCACCGTCACTCGGTTTCGCGCTCCCATCAAGAGCCCACAGGAGCTCGTGTATCTCCTGTTCTGCGTCTCTATTGGCCTGGCTCTGGGAGCGGGAGAGCCGATGCTCGCCATCGTCGCCGTCTCGACCGTGTCGTTGTTCGTTCTCTTGGGCGGAGTCACGAATCGGGGAGAGCGACCGAGGAGCCTCGTGGTGTCGGTCGGTGGCGATCCCCAGTATTTCTTCCCTCGCGATGCGTCCTCCGGTCTGGAAAGACTGAGGCGGATCCGGCCGTTCACCCTGCTGCGTCTCGATCAGGACGGCCAGGACGTCGAGGCTCGCGGCATCGTAACGGTCGCCGGCGACGAAGCGCCGGGGGACGTTCTGAGTGAGATTCGCAAGGAGCTGTCCGATTTGCGGGTTTCGTCCGTGGACGTGAACGACGTTCACCCGGCGGTGAACCAGGAGCGACGAGATTCCATTCACGGCCGCGGGGCCCCACCCCCACGGCGCGCCCCCCGGCGACTCCGCGCCCGCGGGCGGGTTGAGGACTCCCAGTCCGATGCCGTCGGTCGAGTTTCCGGAAACGCTTTCGAGATCCTCGATGCCTCGCCGGCAACGCGGGCGGTGGACTTCGTTCGTCGGGAGGTGAAGTTCGCGCTGACGGATGCCGATTCGGCCAAGGTGCGATCCATCCTGAAGGTGAACTGCCGACGCGTCGTGCATGGCGACGGACCGGTTTCCAGGGTCCAGACGATCTACTTCGACGACGCGCGTCTCAGTAACTATTATGAGAACCTCGACGGTGTTCCGCGAAGGGCCAAACTGCGCCTGCGCTGGTACGACGACGGTGACGAAGAAGGTCGTCTGTTCTTCGAGATCAAGCGGAGGGTGGACTCGCTGGTCTACAAGGAGCGGTTCGCCATTCGCTCCCGGGTGCCGCTCGCCGGAATGACCTATGGTGAGATCCTGACCGAGCTTCGGAGCATTTTGCCCGCTCCGGCCCGCGAAACGCTGCTAGCGCATTCGGATGCCGTCGTCATGTCCGAGTATCGGCGGGAGTACTTCTGTACGCCGGGAAGCCCGGCCCGCATCACTCTGGACGAGGGCATCGTCAGCTATTCGCAGATGGGCTCCACCCGGCCGTCGAAACGCTTCGGTGTCCGGGATGACCAACTCGTCATCCTGGAGGCCAAGTTCCCTCCCCGGCACGATGGCGAGCTTCGCGAGCTGCTTCATCCCCTCGAGCCTCATCTCACCAAGTCCTCCAAGTATGTCCGGGCCTGCCAGAGATCGGGCTTGCTTCACCGCATCGGAGGCAGCGGCCAGGTGGTCTCCCATGGCTCGAGAGGCGCGGTGCGCAAGTAATCAGCCGCTAGAGCAGAGTGTCCAGGTTCACATAGGAAACCTGCAATCGAGGTAGATTGGCTTGAAGACTGGACATGAGGGCGGTTGTTGCCTCGGGCCCATCGAGCTCGACCTGAGCGCGAAACTGAACCCGGCCATCCTCGACGTCGAAACGTTGAATGTCGACTGACTTGGTCGCGTTCTTGATCGTGTCCAGCACGTTGGTGCCGGACCCTTCGAAAAACCGCTCCGCCTCGCCGGTTATCGTCAGCAGCAGATTGTGGCGCCTTACATTCATGGCGAAAAACCATCTGGCGAGGATGAAGACCGAAACAATCGCCACCGCGACCACGGTCAGCAAGAGATACTCGGCGCCCAGAGTCAACCCCACACCGATGCAGAAGAACAGGTACACCAGCTCCTCCGGTGTCTTGATGGCGGTGCGGAACCGGACGATGGAGAGGGCTCCGACCAGCCCCAGGGACAACGCGAGTGAGGACTTGACAACAAAAATGATGACTACCGTCACCATCGTGAGCACGGGAAAGATGTTCGCGAAGTTCTGTCGGTTGGAGAGCGAGGTGCCGCATTTCTTGTAGAGCTCACGAATGTAGATCGCAAGGACACCTCCGACGAGCATGTGGACGGTGGCACGCACGACCATGCCCGCTTCCGGGCCGAGGTTGTTGTACCAGTCCGCTAGATTCGTAAGCATGCGGTTCCTTCGTCCATCGTGGTGGTGATGATACTCTGGTCACTCCAGTGGAGCAATGCATTTGGGTGCTGTTGCAGGCCCGCGAGTGATTGGCCATAGCGTCACTTCTCCGCGCCAGCCTTCAGGCGAAGGAGCTCGACGTACCGCCCCTCAGGCATCTCGATCGAAAGGAAGTCGTATCTCCACTGGGTTCTCGTGTCCCTCACGAGATCGTAGAGGGAGTAGCTATACGTCGTGTCCAGAGACTCCGTCCTATGCGACCGAGGCTTTACGGTGAGCCCGGAATCCGTATAGACGATGTAGTCGGGCCACCGGGACAGTATGTAGTCGGTATCGTATTTCTGGTGGCCCACTGCGCCGCGAACAAAGATCTTTCCTTGACGGGCGATCGTCCGGTCGGTGAGACCCAACATATCGTATGTCTTGAGGCCGGAGAAGTAGGGGATGGCGCCCACCGGCACGCAGGCAATCGTCGAGCCGCTCGGCACGTTGGTCCTGAGCCATGAGCCCACGTTCCCCCATGCCCTCGCCAGCTGCACTTCGTACCTCGCTCGGGCACCTCCGTGAAACCAGTAGACGGACAAGTTCAGGAAAAAGAGTACCGCGGCGATCGCGACGAGCGTCGCAGCCCGTCGCCAACCCGGGTGCGCCGTGGCTGGCGTCAAGCTATCGAC
>JBOGJF010000572.1:0-11083 GCA_050747785.1 Vicinamibacteria bacterium | reverse complement strand
AACGCCCTCTGCTCTTCGTAGCTGAACGCCCTCCAGCTATCGTACGGCTCGTCCATCTTCGAGTAGAAACCGGCATAGAACTCGGTCAGCGTGTCGATGAACATGTAGTCCCGTTCGCGGATCGAGGCGACGCGGCGCATCATTGGGTCGTCTCGAGTGGGAAGCTTCTTGATGGCGTGGCTACCCTCGTCCACTTCGAGATACTCGGCGAAGGGGGTGGGAGCGAGATCGGCCGCGAACTTGAGCTGGGACACCAGGCGAATTTCCGCTATGTCTTCCGCGCCCAGCTCGTTGCGCTGCTCGAGGATGTCGTTCGCGATCTGGTGATAGACACTCTGATACGGATCCGGCTGCTCCAATCCGTCCCTTTTCTTGACGTACGACTCGGGAGAAGCCTCTCTCTTGTATCGTTCCCGCATCCAACGTCTTCCGCGGGAATCGACGACCTGGATCTCGAGCTCTAAATCCTTGCCGGTCGATTCCAGGATCGTGCCGCTCACCATGACGTCGATGGGATTCGCCGCAGGAACCAGCCGTACCGCACCCCAGTAGCCTGTGGACTGCATGGTTTTCATCAGGAGGAAGGGAATGTAGCGCGCCTCGGACTTTCGGACGTCGGGAAAAACACCCTTCTGCTCCAGTTCGTAGAGCTCTTCGCTGTCGGCCGGTAGTCCGGAATCGAAGATCTGGATCCCGACATCGAGAAGCTCTTCTTCGGGGATCTCGAGACGGGACTGCATGAGCGAAACGGCCTCGTCCTCGGCCGACCAGACGGGTGGAATCCCGAAAGCGGTCGCCGCAAGGACCATGGCGGCAAGGGGCCAGCGTCTGCTCGACATGTTTCCCTCGACTTCCTTCATGTGGTTGGACTCACTTATCACTCTTGGTCGTGCCATTCTTGTAGGCGCGATACTCGTCCCACAGCTTCTCCCGAAGCTCGGGATCTTCTTCCTTCATAGCGGCCTCACGAAGCTGTCGCGCCACGATATCATCACCACTTCCGTCACCTACGTCCGGGGGGATCCGGCCATTCGTGGATTCGGCGTCTTCTTCTTCGCCCATCGGTGCGCCGGCTCCACTTGCCTCTCCGGGCGGTGGGTCGGGTGAACCACCCGAACCTCCTGCCGAGGCACGGTCACCTCCGGCATCGGCGGTTTCCGTGGCCCCTTCGTCTCCGATCGCTCCACCGGAAGATCCGTTGCCTCCCCCGCCCCCCGATGTTCCGTTGCCGGCAGCGGCCGCCCGAGCGGCCTCTTCTTCCGCCAAGATTTCCTGTTCGCGGAGCAACTTGCGATCGAACTCACTCAAAGAAGAGTCCAGATCCTTATCCAGTGCCTGTTTCTTCTCTCCGGTCGTAAGAGGTCCGCCCCCCGCCGCGGCGGCCGTCGCAGGAGAGTTGCCCGCACTCGAGGGGGTCGCGCCGGCTGGGTTGTCCGTCTCGGCTTCTTCTCCTTTTTCTCCCGAGTCGGCCGATGGAAGCCCAGAACCCGCCGCCGGATTCTGCGCATCAGGCTCACTCGCCGGGACGCTTGCGGGCGCACCCGGTTTAGTAGAAGGCGTGGTGGTTGTCGTGGGCGGAGCTGCGGAAGGTGGAGTCGGACTCGGAAGCGTCGGAACGGTTGGCGTCGCCGGCCGGCTGGAGCAGGCCACGGAAAACGAGAGCAGAACGAGCGAGACGACCGCCAAACCTCCGAGCGGTGCTCGATTGCAGTTCTGGTTCACGCTCCTCGTGTTCATCATCAGAAGATGTCCCTTTGTGAAGAACGCTCCGTTTGTGAAGCGTTCTTATGGTACATCAAGTGCAAATCTGAGGCCAGCCGTACCGGCCCCGGAGTGTTTCGGCTGGAGATTCCAACTGCTTGCCAGCAAGCTACTTAACCATTGCGCCCGGGACGGGGTGCCCCTGACGCGCCACCATCCGTCGGGGCCAGCGGAAGGACAGCCGTCTCCCCGCGATGACAGGGCGCGGAGCTCCTTGAAACCAGAAAACGTATACTTGAGGCCATTCACGGAACTCGCGAGTGAACAGAAGAGGCGATCCAAGCCGGCGCCACGACGGGAGACGACAGGAGCTCGTCGAGCTCCTGACCCTCGTAATCATTGGGCTCTGGATGGCGTCCTTCTTTTCTCCCGCGCTGCCGCGGCTCGATTTGCCCCTCGGCCGATGGACCGGTGTCCTTTCGATCGCGCTGGCGGTGGTCGTTTTCCATTCCGCTTACCGAGCGAGGGGGCGGTTGCACGACGCCTCGCGGTGGACGCTCGCGTTTTTCGCGATCCTGCTCCTGCAATCGGTCACGCGCATTCCGTTTCTTCTCCATCCTCAGGCGTCGCTCAACTCGGATCGGGCAGTCACGCTCATCATGATCGAGAACATCCTGGATGGAACCAGCCGTCCCATCTATTTCTACGGGCAGCTCTACCAGGGTAGCCTTGACACGTACGTGTACTCGCTCGTAGCGTGGGTAGCCCGACCGGAGGTCGCGGTTCTTCTCGCGAACGTGGCCCTGTTGTCCGTCTTCGTTGTCTGTGGGGTTCTGCTGTCGTGCCGCATTGCCAGCTCGCGATCCTGGTTCTATCCAATCGTCGTTGCGTCCCTTCCGGTGGGCGCGATGCTCTTCGTCTCCATGGACCGCGTTCACGGCTTCGCCTCGGTCGCCTGTCTTCTTGGCATCCTGCTCTATCTCGTCTTTCGAGCGGCCGCCGGAGAAGGGGAGAGGTTCCTTTGGATGGGCTTCGTGGCCGGGCTTCTGCTCTGGAGCTATCAGCCGAGTCTCACCTGGATCGCGTCGCTTTTCTGCTGGTTGCTCCTCGCCCTCATTGGGACGCGCCGTTGGGCGGTCCTCGGCAAGGCCACCTGGCAGACGACACTCGGCCTGTTTGTTGGAGCCCTCCCGCACGTCCTGAGCGAGATCAACAATGGCCTGGTCAACACCAGGAGCTTTTTCCTCGCGCCGGAACGACCATCGCATCTCGTACTTCCCGGTATCGCGGATGTGGCGGCGGCCCTCGCCGCCATCCTGCGATTGGACCCGACCGGAGCCGCTGGCGAGACCGTCTGGTACGGCGTGGTCTCCCTTTCTCTATGGGGAGTGCTCGTGTCCCTCCATCGTGCGGTCACGCGACGAGAGGCAAAATGGATCTACCTCCCGGCGATCTTCGGTCTCAGCCTGGGGTTGTTGCTGGTCTCCGGGTTTCCTCCCACGGAGAGATACCTGGTTCACTATCGCTTGTACGGTCTCTTCCTGGTCGTGCTGGCCGGCCTCGCCTGCATGGAGAGTGCATTCTTCAACCGAAGGAAGGTGAAGAGTGTGGTACTGGCCGCAGTCGCACTGCTCACGATCGGAATCTCGATCGCCGCGCACCGACGTTTGGCGGGCCCCGATGCAGAAGAACGGGCGACCATCGAGAAGCTGAAAAACGCGAGGGAGACGATCCTCGTCGGCGACTACTGGAACACGCTTCGCTTCGCCCCGTTCCTGAGCTCCGATCGTCTCATCACCGCCGCCCCATCCGTCCGCTATCCGAATGCGGTGTTCGATGGCTCCAAGTACTATCCTCTCGCCCTCGAGCTGGGAGAGCGGTGGGACCGCGAAGCGCGAGGACTTCTTTCGCGGCACTCCGAAAGGAGACGCATCGAGCGGTTGCTTCAAGGGCTCGGTGTCGGCTTTTCCAGTGAAGCGCTCGATGGCTTCGTTATCTACTCGGGCTTCTCTGGCGGTCTCTCGGCGGAGCTCGCCGCACTGCTCATCGAGGGAGCGGAAATGGAGCGCGACATCCGCGCCGGGTCCTATCGTGCGCTCGAAGGGCGTCTCGCCGTCCTTTCGCCTCCCGCAATCGAAGAGCGGAGCATCACCGCGCCCGCGCCGGTGGGACGAGATGTCCCGCCGGAAGAGGCACTGCGTATCGGTTGGCGCTATGTTCTCCTCGGTGAGGAGACGCGTATCACGATCCCCGCCGACCCGGTCGAGAGCCGCCGCTACGTCTTGCCGCCGGCCGTAGGCTTAGCAAGAGGAACCTACCAGGCCCATCTTTATTACTTGGGTCGCCCGGTCCACGACTATGGGCGCTTGGAGGTGACCGGCGTGAACGGCGGCCTCGTGATTTCAGAGCTCCGGGACGAGGCGAGCTTCTTGATTTCAGACGCGGACGAGCCCAGACGCGTCGTTTCAGGACTTCCTCTCAACGGCACGATATTCAAAGTTCAGGATGGGGCGATTCGAACCATCGAGCTTCGCGTCTACTCCTTCTTCGACTTCGGTTCTTCCATCTGGACGAACCGCTACCAGCAAGTTCTTCTCGTGGATGAGCGGGAGATCCCCTTACATTACCGGGAAAACACCATCATGTTGCCGGCGGCCGGGGGGACGACGCTTCGCTTGGACACCCGGTACAAGACCTTGCTCACCGCGAAAGATTCCATAGGCAGTCCGGCGTTTCACAACGTCGGCGCCGTCCTCGAAAGAGTCACGGTGCACTTGGCCGACTCTGCCTACGACGTCGTGCCTTTTCTCCAGAATCGTTAGCCTTCGCGGGTTTGACAGACGTTTCCGGCGGGCGCAGACTGTTTTCTAAAGTATTTGCGGCCCGCCGGGACGACCGAGGCCGCGCCGCGTAGTCACCTTTTTATCGGCATTTTCTCGAGACAGGAGAGCATTCCGTGAAACGGAAGGAACGGCACGAGCTGAAGCAGAACGAGCTGCTGATCATGTTGGAGCAGCTCGCCACATGGTCGGCGGAGAACCGTCGGTTCTTGAAATCGGGTTTGGTGGTCGGCGTACTCGCGGCCGCCGCGGGTGCCGGACTCTATATCTACCAGCACGGGCGCTCCCAGGCCGCCGAAGCTCTCCTCGCGGAGGGTATGCGCAAGTACCACGGGGTCATCCGGGAGAACACCATCGTCGCGGCCGCCGAAGAGGGCACGATGTTCGACAGCGTCGAGGAGCGCTATCGAGCGGCCCTCGAGACCTTTCAGAGCGTCGCGCAGCAGTACGGAAGCCTGGCCCAGGCAAGAGAGGCCCGGTATTATGCGGCTCTCTGTCAGGTGGGCCTGGGCGCGATCGACGACGCACAAGCTTTGCTGGAAGAGGTCGTTCGGAAGCGAGGCGATCTCCTCTACTCTGTCGCGTCGCAGACCTTGGCAACCGTGAAGTCCCAGAAAGGCGACTACACCGGGGCCGCGGACATCTATCGAGCGATGGTCGACGATCCCCAGGATCCCCTTCCGAAGGATCAACTCCTTTTCTCGATGGCACAGCAACTCGAGAAGGGGGATCGCTTGGAGGAGGCGCGGCAAGCCTATCAACGGTTCCTGGACGAATATCCGCAATCGCTCCTCCGAGCCGAAGCCGAGCAGCGAAGCGAGCTCTTGGAGCTAAGACTGAATCCCCCCTCCGCCTGAGGATCATTAGAGCGAAACGTGCGGTCCCGTCGCTGGATGTTCTGGCTGGTTCTCATCGTCGGGTCGCTCGTGACTCTATCGGCCGCGAGCGTCTACATCGTCGTTCAAAGTCTCCGCATGGTCCCGGCCGAGGTCTCGACCGGCTCGACACTGACGTTGAGCCTCAGCGGCGATCTTCCCGAGAACGAGCTCTTCGATCTAGGGAGCGCGTTCATCGACTTCGAGTCCGTAACCTTCAAGGATGTCTTGGATGCCGTACATCGCGCCAAGGAAGACTCGCGGGTCGATGCCTTGCTGCTCCATTTCGGTGGCACCGAGATCGGTTGGGCACGGGCGGACGAGATCCGGGAGGCCGTGCTCGATTTCGCGGCCGGCGGAAAGCCCGTCGTTGCCTTCCTCGAATACGGGGGAACCCTAGATTACTACCTCGCATCCGCGGCGGACACGATCTATATGCATCCTCAATCCGTTTTGGACTTGCGAGGCTTGAGCGCCGAGGTCACCTTCATGAAGTCGACGCTCGACAAGCTCGGCGTCGAGGCGGAGTTCGAGCAAATCGGCGCCTACAAGAACGCGCCCGACGTCTTTACTCGCGAGTCGCTGAGCGATCCTCACCGCGAGGCGCTTGAAACCATCGTGGAAGACCTCTATCAGCGCCTGGTGGACTCCATCTCGGTCTCCCGCAATCTCACCATCCCGGAAGTCGAGGACATCCTGGACCGCGGACCGTTCCGCGCCCTCGAGGCACAGGAGCTGGGCCTGGTGGATGAGCTTCGTTATAAAGATGAAGTTGAGGATTTGCTGGGCGAGTCGGGAGAGGGTTTTGAACCCCTTTCGGTCGGCGCGTACCGCGCGCAACAGAAGGACGGATTGACCCTGGGCCACCGCCCGACTATCGCCCTCATCTACGGGGTCGGCGTCATTGTGGGAGGGGAAAACGACGAGGATCCCTTCTACGGACGGGTCATGGGAGCGGATACGCTGGCATCGACCTTCAAGCAAGTGCGTGAGGACGAATCGATCGATGCGGTGGTCTTTCGTATCCAGAGTCCGGGGGGATCCGACGTGGCCTCGGACGTGATCTGGCGGGAAGCCGCGCTCACGATGGAAAAGAAACCGGTCGTGGTGTCCATGGCGGACGTCGCCGCCTCGGGAGGCTATTGGATCGCTACGGCTTCGGACGCGATCGTCGCCGAGCCATCCACGATCACGGGCTCCATTGGAATCTATGCCGGCAAGTTCAACGTCGACGGCCTGTACGAGAAAATTGGCTTCAGCCGAGACGGGGTCCTGCGAGGAGAAAGCGCGGACTTCTGGAGCGACCGACGCTCTTTCACCCCCGAGGAAAGGCTTCGTCTCCGCGAGATCCTGCAGGCTGGCTATGATCGATTTCTCGACAAGGTGGCTCAGTCTCGAGACATGAAACCTGAAGAGGTGGACGCGGTGGGGCAGGGGAGGATTTGGACCGGGGCCCAGGCGCTCGAAATCGGGTTGGTCGACGAGGTCGGCGGACTGGATCGCGCGGTTGCCCTGGCGAAGGAAAAAGCAGGCATCGACGCCGACGCCGAGGTCAACGTGGAAATTTATCCCGAAGCCGGAACCCTGTTCGACTTGCTGTGGGGGCAGATGGTCCACGCCGCCCCGGAAGTCACCGGGGTTCACGCGTGGCTTCCGGAACGCTTGTTGTCCAGGTCACCGGTTCTGAAGCTGCTGACCGAAAAACCTTCGCTCGCCCTGATGCCCTACGACGTGAATATCCGCTAGTCGGCGTCTGGTTAGCAACGGTCTCACTCGCCCTCGCTTAGACTTCGCTTCAGATCGGCCAAGATCTGAAGCGCCTGCAACGGCGTCAGTTGATCGAGATCGAGCTTGCGAAGCTCGGAGGCCACACGGTCCTCCACCTCGGCGAATAGGGCCAGCTGTCGCTCGGAACTGGAGACGGGTGGAGCACCCGCACCCACCGAGAGACGAGGCCGACCTTCGAGATCGAACTCCGACTTTTCGAGGTTGCCGAGGATTACCTGGGCACGGGCGATGAGGGCCGATGGCAGTCCGGCAAGTCGCGCCACTTGGATCCCATAGCTTCGATCGGATCCGCCGCGCACGACCTGCCGGAGGAAGACGATGTCGTCCTTCCATTCCCGCGCCGATACGTGGTAGTTGACGACCCCCGGCAGCTCGGCGGCGAGATCGGTCAGCTCGTGGTAGTGCGTTGCGAAGATGGTCTTGCACTGGAGCTTCGGGTTGGCCGCGATGTGCTCGGCGACCGCCCACGCCAGCGAAAGGCCGTCGAAGGTGGCCGTTCCACGACCGATCTCGTCGAGAAGCACGAAGCTCTTCGGGGTCGCATGATGCAGGATGTGCGCCGTCTCCTGCATTTCCACCATGAACGTCGACCGTCCGCGAAAGAGGTTGTCGGAGGCTCCGACGCGGGTGAAGATGCGATCCACGAGAGGAAGCTTCGCCTCCTGCGCGGGAACGAAGGAACCCATCTGCGCCATGATGAGAAGGAGCGCCGACTGCCGAAGATAAGTCGATTTGCCGCCCATGTTGGGGCCGGTCAAGATAATCAAGTGATGACCCGCGTCGAGCTCGATGTCGTTGGGTACGAAAGGCTCGCCGAGCGTGTTTTCGATGACGGGATGCCGTGCCTGTTTGACCTGCATCTCGAATCCATCGTGAAGGCGGGGCTTCGTGTAGTGGTGTGCCGCAGCCACTTCGGCAAGAGTGGTCAGGACGTCGATCGAGGCAATGGCATCCGCGGTGCGGCGGATGCGCGCCGCCTGAGCCGCGACCTCCTGCCGCAGCGATTCGAACAGCTCGGCTTCGATGACGGTGATGCGCTCGTCCGCGGTCGTGATCTTCTCCTCATACTCCTTCAGCTCGGGAGTAATGAAACGCTCCGCTCCCACCAGCGTTTGTTTCCGGATGTAGTCATCGGGAACCGAATCGAGCTTGGATTTCGTGACCTCGATGTAGTAACCAAAGACCTTGTTGAAGCGGACCTTGAGGGTCGTGATACCGGTCCGTCCCCGCTCACGTTCCTCGATTCGCGCGAGGGTTTGTTTTCCCTCCGCACGCAGGTGGCGTAGCTCGTCGAGCTCGCGCGAGATGCCTTCCCGGATGACGCCCCCATCTCGGATGGTGGCGGGTGGCTCGGCGACGATGGTTCGATCGATGTCGGATCGAACGTCTTCGAGCGGATCCATCTGCTGTCTCAGCTCGGCGATGAGGGGAGCCTGAAGCTCGGAGAGCAGGGAAGTGAGTCGGGGCACGACGGCGAGCGATTGGCCGAGCCCGACGAAGTCTCGCGGACTTGCCGAGCCCAAGGTGATGCGGGAGAGAACTCTTTCCATGTCGACGACTAGCTTGAGAGCGCCCGCGAGCTTGGTACGCGTGACGGTATCGAAGGCGAATTGCTCGACGGCATCGAGTCGCGACCCGATCGCGTCGAGGTCGAGCAGAGGACGGAGCAGCCACTGCTTCAGTAGCCGTGCGCCCATCGCGTTCTGGGTCTTGTCGAGGACGGAGAGCAGCGTGCCCCGGCGGTCGCCCTCGGACAGAGAGCGCGTGAGCTCGAGATTCCTTTGCGTAACCGGATCCAGTATCAAGTGATCGGACTCTTCCCGGTACCGGAGACTGGAGATGTGGGTGAGCCCGGCGTGCTGTGTTTCCTGGAGGTACTGAAGGGCCGCGCCGGCGGCAGCCACCGCTAGGGTCTTTCCTTCGCAACCGAACCCGTCGAGACTCACCGTGCCGAACTGATCGAGAAGGAGCGCCCGGGCTCCCTCGTAGTCGAACCGCCATGATTCCCGCGGCGTTTCGACCGGGCGATCCTCGCCCGACACGCCGTTGAGAAGCTCCTGTGAAACGGGTGAACCCTCCGGGAAGACGAGCTCACGGGGGTGGTAAGTCGCAAGGGCATCTTGTACCTTCACCCACCGCTCTGGACCCTGGTGCTCGAACGCGAAGAAGTCACCGGTCGATAGATCCACGAGCGACGCTCCGAGCTCGTCGGTTCCCGGTGCGACCGACATCAGGTAGCTCGCCTCTTTTTCCTCGAGGTAGCCGTGGTGGAGATAGGTCGAGGGCGTTACGATGCGCACGACCTCTCTCCGTACGACGCCCTTGGCCTCACGAGGATCTTCGACCTGTTCGCAGACCGCGACCTTGAACCCGCGACGGATGAGTCGGCCGATGTAAGTGTCCGCCGCGTGGTGTGGAACGCCGCACATGGGGATAGCCCCGCCCGCGGCGTTCTTCTGTCGGGACGTGAGCGTGAGCTCGAGCGCGCGCGACGCGGTGACCGCGTCGTCGTAGAACATCTCGTAGAAGTCTCCCATGCGAAAGAAAAGGATGGCGTCGCCCACCTGGCGTTTCATTTCGTGGAACTGTCGCATGGCGGGCGTGGTCTTCTCGGCCATGGCAGAGATTGTAACAACAAATAATGCGCGTGGGGCCCCACCGCCGCCTGGCTAACTCCAGTTAGCAACCAAGCTCGTTTGGCGGCCGTTCGGCGACTGCCCCCACGCGCGGCCCTACTAGCTCCCCTCGCGCTCGCAGTCTGCTAATATCGCCACCGGAGTTAATTAAGATTCGCCAAATGAGACTCTTGGCTGTTGACACCACGAGCGCTCAGGGAAGCATCGCCGTCTTGGAGGGTGACACGGTGCGCGGACGGGCGGGGTTTCGGACTCCGGCCGGACACGCGCAAAGACTCCTACCCGAGATCGATCGACTGCTCGGCTCTCTGGTGTTGTCCCTCGCGGATATCGAGGCCTTCGCGGTTGCCGTGGGCCCCGGCTCCTTTACCGGGCTGCGTATCGGCATTGCCAGCGTCGAGGGGCTCGCTTTCGCCACCGGGCGCCCGGTGATTGGGGTCTCGACGCTCGACGCGACGGCTTCTCGCTATCGATCCCGTGCGCGGCTCGTCGCCCCGTTCTTGGACGCCCGCCGCGAGGAGATCTTCGGGGCCCTGTTTCGCACCGACGGCGACGCCTTAGAGACGGTCGTCGATCCCGTTTGCGAGAGGCCGGAGGAGTTTCTGGCTCGGCTACAAGGTGTGTCGCCGGAGCCGATCGTCGTCGCGGGAGATGGGGTCGAGCTCTATGGGACCCTGGTGCGAGGGGTGCTGGGCGAGCGTGCCCATCTCGAGGAATCAGTCGAGGAGCTTGCCGTGGAGGTGGGTCGCATCGGTGGGAAGCGGCTGGAGGATGGGGAGGCTGCCCCGCTCGGAGGCCTGAGGGCGCAGTACTTGCGTCTTCCGGACGCGCAGAGGGCCCGGCGATGAGCGTCGAGGGCGCGCGACTAGGGAAAGAGAGCGTTCGCTCCCTCTACCGGCTCGAGCCGATGCAGGTCGAAGATGTTCCCGCTGTCATGAGAATCGAGCATGCGTCGTTTTCGAACCCATGGCCCACGGAAGCGTTCATCGAGGAGATTCGGAAGAATGCCTTCAGTCATCCCACGATCGCGTGTCCGCGGGCGTCAGGCGAACGCATCGTCTGCGGGTACTTGATTCCATGGATCGTCTTCGAGGAGCTCCACATACAAAACGTCGCGGTTCACCCTTTCTACCGCGGGGGCGGGCTGGGGCGTCATCTCGTCGAAGAAGCGCTCGAGCTCGGAAAACGCAGCGGGTGCCGCGTGGCGCTCCTCGAGGTCAGGGAGTCGAACGCTATTGCACGC
>JBOGJF010000571.1:0-5142 GCA_050747785.1 Vicinamibacteria bacterium | reverse complement strand
GGCCGGAGTGAGAAGCGCAAGCGGATAGCCCGACTCACGCAACGGACGATAATCATAGGGCCGGTCCCCAAGGGCGCCGGGGAAGAAATGGATCTTGCCGTCCGCGGTTCGGGGAAACACCGACCCGAACTGAATGGGGCCTTGGCCCGGAAAGTCGTAGAGCTCGAGCTTGCCGGCTTCGAGCGTTCCGGGATCGACGGACTTCCCGTTCAGCCGGATGGCACGACCCACTCTGCGAAGCGCTTCGAGACTGTCCCACGAGAAGATCTCGTCTTCGAACCCCATCGCCCGCGCGAGGGTAGAGAATGCGTCGTGATTGGATTTGGACTCTCCGCGGGGCTCGATCGCGGCCTTCACACCTCCCAGCACGTAGGCTCCGTAGCCGATGTGGATGTCCCGGTGCTCGAGAAACGTCGTGGCGGGCAGCACGATGTCGGCGTAACGCGCGGTGTCGGTCATCACTTGATCGAAGACGACGGTGAAGAGATCGTCTCGGGAGAGTCCCGTCAACACGGCGTTTTGATCGGGCACCGTCGCGGCCGGGTTCGAGTTGTAGACGAAGAGACCTCGAATCGGATTCACGCGTCCATTCAAGACCTCACCGAGCTGAGTCATGTTGATGATGCGTGTCTTCCAGCTCGATTCATCCCAGATTGACTGACGGTCGACGAGTGCGGCGCCGCGGTTGCTGAGCGTGTAGCCTCCTCCCCGGACCCCGAACTTCCCGAGGAGAGCCGGAATCGCCAGCACGGCCGCCACCGCTTGCCCACCATTGCGGTTCCGCTCGATGCCCCATCCGCAACGAAGGACGGCGGGAGATGACCGCGCGTAGACGTCCGCCAGGTGACGGATCGAGCTCGGGCTCACCCGCGCTACCGCCGCGGCCCGCTCGATCGACCAGGGCGCCGCTCGTTCGAGAAGGCCATCGAGCCCCACGGCGTGTCGACCGAGAAACTCGCGGTCCAGCTTTGCCTGCTCGTGCCAGAGTCGGATGAGGGCCAACGCGAACGGCAGATCCGTCCCGGGAAAGATGGGTATGTGCAAGTCCACGAGATCTGGGGAAAGATTCCGTCTCGGATCGATGACCGCGACAAAGGCCCCCCGACGCTTTGCGTCCTGAAGGAACGGCACGAGGTGTATGTTTGACGCGCGGGGGTTGGCTCCCCATAGGATCACGCACTGCGCATGCGCGTAGTCTTCGAACGCGACTCCCGGCATCCGACCGTACATGCCCTGCGCGACCTCGAACGTCGGTGCCGCGCAGATCGTCTTGGCCAACCGCGACGCGCCCAGGCGGGCGAAAAAAGCGCTATCGGCGAGACCATCGCTCATAGCTCCGTTGGATCCACCGTAGTGGTAGGGCAAGATCGCTTCGCCGCCCGACCCGCGGATGATCCGCTGAAAACGGTCGATGATCTCCCCGACCGCCTCGTCCCAAGAGATCCGATCGAAGTCGCCCTCCCCTTTGGACCCTTTACGCCTCATGGGGTAAAGAAGCCGATCCTCGTGGTAGACCCGCCGTGCAAAGCCGGCGACCTTGGAGCAGATGAAGCCCCGGCTGGTCGGATGATCCTGCCGAGCTCCGATCTTCTCGATGACGCCATCGGCCACCGTGATCTCGAGAGAGCAGGCGTCCGGACAATCCATGGTGCAGGTCGTCTCGACGAGCTTGGTGTCCATCTGTTTCGATGCCTCCCCGGAACGGTAGTCTAGTCTAGCAATTTACTAGAACGTTGGCTGACACACTCGAGAGCCCTCGGCGCTCCTCTCCACGAGGATGCGTGCCGGGAGTCGTTCGGTGAGCTCCCTCAGGTGAGTAATGATCCCGACCATGCGCCCCCCGACGTGCAGCGACTCGATGGCGGAGGCCACCGTGTCGAGCGTTTCCAGGTCCAGCGTTCCAAACCCCTCGTCGATGAACAGACTGTCCAGATTCACCGCTCCCGCCGCGCGCTGGACCTGCTCACTGAGCTCCAGCGCCAACGCCAAGGACGCAAGAAACGTCTCGCCGCCGCTCAACGTGTCGGCGCTCCTCCGCTCACCGGCATTTTCCTGGTCGAGCACCTCAAACGCGTCCTGCTCGTAATCCAGCGTGTAACGCCCGCTGAGGCTTTGAAGCCGCAGCGACGCTCCCGCGACGAGCTCGCGAAAAGCCTCCTCCAGCAAGTACGCCTGGAAGTTCTCGCTCCTGAGATCCGTGGCCAGCCGACGAAAGAGCGAGACCTCCTGCTCCAAGCTCGCTCGCCGAGCGGAGAGCTCGGCCGCCCTCGCCATGCGACGGCGCAGCTCGTTGACTTCGTGTTCGAGCTGCGCTTTCCGTTGGAGGCCTTCCTCGTGGTCGCGACGTTTGAAATTCAGCTCTTCTTCGACGTGCCGCAGGTCCTGCTCGGACACCTCGTTCCCACGGAGCGACTTTTCGAGCTCCGCGACGAGGCGCTCCAAGGCGTGCCGTTCCTGCCGATGGGAAGTGACCTCGCTTTCCAGGCGATCCGCGTCGGCGGGAGCGAGTGCCGCGCGGCGAACCATCTCCTCGTCCCGGAACCCAGCCGCTCGCATCGCCTCGAGGACTCTCTTCCGCGCCTCGAGCGCGACCCGCGCCGATTCCCGAGCGGAGCGCTCGGCTTCCTCCACGGCCTTGCTCGTTGCCGAGAGATCCGCACCCGACGTGCGCTCCGCTTCCTGCGCCCGCTTCACGCACTCTTCGATCTCGTACTTCAGCGCCGCGAGTCGCTCCCGCTCTTTCGCGGGATTCGGGTCCTTGGTGACCGCGGCTATCGTCTTCTGGAGTTGAGCGATCTCCTCCTCGGCTTCTCGGGCGCGCGCGTAGGCCTCTTGTAGCTGCTCTTTCAGGGTCGACGACGTCTGCTCGCGCTTATCGAGCGTGCGTCGGGCATCGAGACCCTTTCTCTCCAGCTCGTCCCGTTTTCGCAGGTGTTGCTGGTAAATCTCCCGCCGCTCGGTCATTCGCCGGATCGCGTACAGGATGCGCTCCTCCAGGTTGGCGCCGCGCTCGCTATCCAAGAGGGCACCGAGAACTCCAACGATCTCGTGCTCTCCCCGTTCGACCGACCGCCCGAGCCGGGCGGCTCTTTTCTCCACCGCTTCCGCCTCTCGCTCCAAAGCGTTCGCGCTCGCACGGGCCTCGGCTTCGGCCTCCAACTCCTTCTCCAGCGACGAACGCGACCGCTCCTCTGCGCCACGCGCCTCCTCGAGTCGGGACGCGATCTCGTCGAGGCTCGCCGCGCCCCTCGCGCGTGGAAGCTTCGCAACCGCCTGCCCGCAGACCGGACACTTCCCCCCCGGTTCGAGCTGACGGCGGAGGTGCGCTGCGGCATGCGCCGTTTCGGCTTGCTGTCGCTCGGCTTCCGCTTTTTCCCGCACCAGAGTGGCCGTGTGCAGGGCCTTCCGCAGTTTCATGACGAGCGCCTTTTTTTCCGAAGCGATTTGCCGCTCTCGGGAAGCGCGCTCTCTCGTTTCTCTCGCCTCGTGAGCCGCCTCCGCGACGGCCTCCCGCTCAGCCGCAAGCGCACTCGCCCGGTCCCGCACCCCGTCCAACCTGCGGTCCTTCTCCGCGTCGTAGCCCAGGCCGTCCAATTGCTTGGTGATCGCGTCGAGATCCCGCTCCAGCTCCTTGACCGTTTCACGCGCCCGCAATGCTTCCCTGTTTGCTACCTCGATGCTCCGCTCGATGGCACCGAGCCGGGCACGTGCCTCGTCGCGGCGACGGGCCGCCGACTCACGAGGGTCGAGCAGTCCCTTGATCTCGTCCAGGGCCTGGATCTTTTTCGTTAGCTCCGGAAGCTCGTCCGCCCGCCGCAGCGCCGCCTGGAGTCGATCGGCCGCACCTTCGTGCGTCGCACGGATGGCGCGAAGTGCATCGACCGATTCCAGCGACCGACGGCGATCCTCTTCGGAACGTTGCTCGGCTCCCTGGGCGGCTTCCATCAGGGGTAACAATGGGGTCACTTTGCGAGCGGCCACTAGCCTTTTCTCGACCTCTTCGATCTGCCCGTGCCCCACTATCAGATCGGCGAGACGCGTCTTCTTCTCCGTGAGCTCCCGCGTCGTCTGATGGCCGGCTCGTTTGTCCTCGACGGTCTTCTGAAGCGCGGCCAGCTCCTCGGTCATCTTTCCGTGGTCTTTGGTGAGGGTCTTCAGATTCCTCTCCAAGTCGGACAATTGCCGCGGCTCGACCTCCGCATAGTCCTCGCTCAGTCTCTCGCGGACCCCACCGAGACGTAGCTCCAGCTCTCGGCTGGACTCGGCGGCGGCTCGCCGCATGCGCTCGTAGACTTGGAGACGCAGCAGGTCTCGGAGAATCTCTCTCCTCTCGCGCGGTTGGCTCTTCAAGAAGCGCGCAAATTCACCCTGCGGCAACACCACGGCCTGCGTGAAGGCTTCATAACGTAGCCCCAAGAGCCGAACGACTTGGTCGTCCACACTCTGGACGCCGCCCGCGATGGATCGCTCCCCGCCCCCCGTGAGCTCATCGAGCTGCGCTTCGGCCGAGCGTCCCCGACGTCCAATTCTCGCGATGCGGAACTCGCGCAGACCGACTCGAAAATCGAGTGTCACCGACATGCGGTCCCGGCCAAGTGAGATGATCTCGCTGTATCCCCGTCTCATGCGGGGCACGCGACCATAAAGGGCAAAAATGATGGCGTCGAGGAGGCTCGACTTGCCCGCGCCGGTGGGACCGGCAATCGCGAAGAGCTCGAGTCCTGACAGGTCGAGCGGCCCTTGGCGCTCCTTGAAGCATGTGAAGGCCTCGACGGTGAGTCGTAGCGGTCTCACGGATCCACGGCGTCCCTATCCTGAGTCATCCCCCTCCGACTGGGCCAGTAGCTTATCGAAGGTTGCGAGCAACTCCCGCTCGGGCGGCGCACCGTGCCGCCGCCTGAAATAGGCTTGGTAGAGCTCCCGGGGCGGCGAGCCACTCGGCGGACGCGGGCTAGCTTCCTCCACCTTTTGCGGAAGCTCGACCTCGACCGCGACGGCGTTTGGAACCAACTGGCGCACCTTACGATTGACGTCCGGATCGGCGGCCGGTAGCGGCACGGTGACGCGGAGCCAGCCCTGCGTGGACAGACTGGGGGCCTCCCGTTCCAGCTCTCCCATCGTCTTGCGGACGGAGTGGAGAGG
>JBOGJF010000570.1:0-1974 GCA_050747785.1 Vicinamibacteria bacterium | reverse complement strand
AGCCTTCGCAGGGCTTCGGCGGGAGCACGGCGCGCTTGTCGCGCCGACGACAGGTTCCAGCCGTGGGGGTGGGGTCCCCACGGCACTGATGCACTACGTCGTGCTATGAAGCGCGCATCGTTTCTCTCGAATGGCGCGCTACTCGCGTTCACGACCTGTGCCCAGGTCGAGGCTCCCTCGACCGCCGACGTAGATCGCGACGTCACCGCCTTCGTGGACGTCCGAGTCGTTCCGATGATTGGGGAGCGCGTCGTCGAAGGGCAGACCGTGCTGATCGAAGGCGACACCATCTCGGCTGTCGGTCCCTCCGGCTCGATCGACGTTCCCGCAGGCGCGACACGTATCGACGGTGCGGGAGAGTATCTGATCCCGGGGCTCGCCGAGATGCACGGGCACCTACCCAGCCCCGATATGCCGGCACAATTGACCGAGGATGTGTTGTTCCTGTACGTGGCGAACGGCGTCACGACGGTTCGCGGCATGCAGGGGAACCCCGCGCAACTCGAGCTCCGCGCTCGGATCAACCGAGGTCAGTTGGTTGGGCCGCGGCTCGTCGTGGGAAGTCCCTCGATGGAGGGAGAAAACGTCGGGACCGCCGAAGAGGCTGCCCGCCTCGTTCGCGAGTACAACGAAGCGGGGTTCGACCTCTTGAAGGTACACGAAGGTCTCTCTCCCGAGGTGTACGATGCCATCGCCGCTGCCGCCAACGAGGTGGGGATTCCTTTTGGGGGTCACGTGAGCGATCAGGTTGGGTTGATGCACGCTCTCGAAGCGGGTCAGAAGACGATCGACCATCTGGACAACTACGTCGAGGCGCTCATTCCGGAGGAGCGGATGCCGGCCGATCCTCCGGGCCTGCGTGGCATCGATGGGTTCGTCGACCGCGTCGACGAATCGCGGCTGGAGCGGGTCGTGCAAGCGACCCTCGGGGCCGATGCCTCGGTCGTTCCAACGATGGTGTTCTGGGAGAGCGGGGTCTTCCCGCTGCGACCTTCCGTGGACGTGCTCGCGGAGCGATCGGAGCTCCGTTTCCTGCCGAAAGACATCGTCGATTCCTGGGTGGAGGCCGTGGATGTGACCGTCGCCGAGAAAGACCCGGAAGCCGTCCGCCGCCTCGCCGCGCTGCGGCGCCGGATTCTCATGGCTCTTCATCGGGGAGGCGTGCGCGTCCTTCTCGGAACCGATTCGCCCCAGGTCTTCAACGTCCCGGGCTTTTCGATCCACCGCGAGATGGCGCTCTATGTGGAGGCGGGCATGACGCCTTACGAAGTCCTGGCCGCGGGGACGCGCGTCGTCGGCGACTTCCTGGATGGGAGCTCCGGCACCGTCGAGGAAGGGAAGAGAGCCGACTTGATCCTCGTCCATGGTAATCCCTTGGAGGACATCGGTAACGTCGCGCGGCGCGTGGGTGTTCTGGTCCGCGGCGAGTGGATTCCCGAGGAAGCGATTCAGACGCGACTGGAAGCCATCGCCGCCCGATATCCCCGCTGAGGCGACTTCTATGTCGCGGCTCGTCCGAGCATCAGCGAGTCGATCGCGGACACCGCCTCTGCAAGTCGCTCGTGCCGTCCCCCACGGATCTCGGTGAAATTCACGCGGCGCTCGAGCAGGGCATTCCGGAAGAGCTCCTGCATCTCTTCGCGTCGGTCGCCGCGATCGCGCAGCCATCCATCGGCAACCCAGGGGACGTCGACGCCCGCCAGAAGATACAGATCCGCGACTCGTTTCGCTAAGGCCTCCTCGATCCAACCGGGGCATTCGCCGTAGTAGTGGTGGTTGTAGACGACCGCGCTCAGCAAGTCGGTATCGTGGATCAGCAGGTGCGGGCCCATGGAAGCATGCTCGTCCTCGAGGGCCATTTGGCCGCGGGCGATGGGCTCCACGTCCTCGTACGCGGGAGGCCCGCCTTTTTCGATGACGAAACCGCGGATGAACTCCGGCACCCAGACGGTCTCGTAGTGCTCGGAAAGCGCC
>JBOGJF010000569.1:0-4414 GCA_050747785.1 Vicinamibacteria bacterium | reverse complement strand
TGGTGAGGCCATCCATGTACACCTTCTGATCGTCGTACATGGCCATGTGGCTGCCATTGGGGCAATAAAGATACCGCCCCTTCTGCACCAACCCCGCCATTTTCTCCACGAACGCGGGATCCATGGTGTCGTAGCGGGCGCCGATAACGAGCGTGGCTGGCTGCCGTCAACGGTCCGGTATCTACCGGAGCACTACCCGCGCAAGGATCTCCGGTGGGAGCAATATCGAAGGGCCTCAGGGAAAAGCAACTTACCGAAATCGGCGAGCTCGTCTCGACGAGGGCGCCTCGGGAAGCACCTTGCCCGGAATGAGGACCAGCAGCGGCGAGACCGTGCGCGATGTCTTCGGCGAAGGGATCGACAATGTTCTCGCGAAGCAAAATCAGAGCGACAGTACGCAACTCGGATGAAATCGCATGATTCCTCCCCTCCGGAGACAAGGACTACCCCCCTTCAACGTGGGAAGTCTCTCTGGCCGCCGATCTTAGTCGAACGTCCGTGAATCGGCAAAGATCAGCGGTGCGAATCGGCGCGCCGGCTGGTAACATGCAGTCCTCGAATGCCAGAAGGACACATCGTTCGATCCCCTTCTGCGGCCTGGCGCCTCCAAGAGGCCGAGCGCTGGCTCGAAGAGCAAGCGAGAGAAGGAGAGGTCCTCGTTCTCTGCGCCCATCCCGAGGCCGGCCACCAGATCGTGCGCGCACTCGCCTCGCGTCGAGGCGCCCTTTTCGGAATCCACCGTGTCACCTTGAACGTGCTGGCCTACCAGCTCGCCCTTCCGAGACTCGTGGAGGCGGGACTCGCGACCCACAGCCTTCTCGGGCAACAAGCACTGGCCGCGAGAGTCGCCCATCAGGCAAAAGAAGACGGAGCCCTGGGAGTGTTCTCGACGGTCGTGCATGGTCCGGGCTTCGCACGGGCTCTCGCGGCGACGTTGAACGAGCTTCGCCTTCACGAGGTCACGCCCGAGGAGCTGGCCGCGACCGGCGGGATCGGCAAGAGTCTCGCCGATCTTCTGGAGCGCTATCAGAAGGCTTCGTTGTCGGCCGGGCTCGCGGATCGTGCGGAGGTGCTCCGTAGGGCAACGCGCGTCGCGGAGGCCGGGGACGAGCCTCATCACCCTTGCCTGGGACTGCCGACACTCATTCTCGACGTGCCCGTTCGGACACCGGTCGAGAAACACTTCATCGCATCCGTCGTCCGACGGGCGAAGAACGTGCTGGCTACGTTACCCGAAGGAGACGAGCCCACGCGCGGTGCGCTCGAGGAAGCCCTTGCGGTCTCGACCGACGTGGTCTTCGGCCCAGGCGATACCTCGGAGTCGGTCCATCATTTGCAGCGCTACCTCTTCAGTGGCGCCGACCCCCCTGGACGCCCCACGGAACAGAACGTCATCGTTCTCTCGGCACCGGGCGAGGCCCAGGAGGCGGTCGAGCTCGCGCGCTACGTTCAATCGGAGGCGGCAAGCGGGGTGCCTTTCGATTCCATGGCCGTCCTTGTCCGCGCTCCCGATCTCTATACGCCTCTCCTCGAAGATGCCTTCGCGCGCGCCGGCGTGCCAGCCCATTTCGAGACGGGCACCCCGAGACCCGCTCCCGCGGGACGCGCGTTCCTCGCTCTTCTGGACTGTGCCGCCGAGGAGCTCAGTGCCAGTCGCTTCGCCGAATACCTTTCGCTGGGACAGCTCCCGGACCTCGACGAGTCGGGCGGCCCCGAGCACCGCGACGAAGTCCCGTGGATCGCGCCGCGGCACGAGCTCGCGCCACCGCCGCCCGGTGGATACACCGAGCCCGTGCAGCTCGATCTCTTTGCGCCGCCCGCGAAGAGCCCCGCACCCGAGAAGCTCGCCGCGATTGAAGGTACGTTACGCGCCCCGTGGCGCTGGGAGAGCTTGCTGGTCGATGCCGCCGTGATCGGGGGCCGCGAGCGTTGGGAACGGCGGCTCGCCGGTCTCGCGCGCGAGCTCCGAGAACGCATCGCGGATCTCGATGATCCCGAGGGTACGGAGGCCGCGGCCCTCGAGCACCGGCTGGAAGACCTGAAGCACCTCGAGGCCTTCGCGCTCCCGGTCATCGCGATGCTGGCCGAGCTCCCGGAGAAGGCCACTTGGGGCCGGTGGTTGGACGTCCTGGAACGCCTGGCGGCGCGCGTTCTTAGCGTCCCCGACGGCGTGCTCGCCGTCCTCAAAGAGCTCCGCCCCATGGCACTGGTCGGCCCGGTGGAGCTCTTCGAAGTCCGTGAGGTCCTGAACGACCGGCTAACCCAGCTCTCGCAAGATCCCCCCCCGTATCGCTACGGCCGCGTGTGGGTGGCCCCCATCGAGGCCGTGCGCGGCCTCGCCTTCGACGTGGTTCTCGTGCCGGGGCTCGCCGAGCGCGTCTTCCCCAGAAAGATTGTCGAGGATCCCCTCTTGCTCGACGGGGAAAGACAGAAGCTCGACCGAGGCCTGGCGCTCCAAGGCGATCGCGTCGCCGAAGAGCGGCTCGCGTTGCGCTTGGCCGCGGGTGCCGCGCGACGGAAAGCCGTCTTCAGCTATCCATCCGTCGACCTTCAGAAAGGCCGGTCCAAGGTTCCGTCGTTCTATTTACTCGAAGTCGTGAGGGCCAGCGAGGGCAGCCTTCCCGACTTCGAGACGCTCGAACGCGAGGCTTCCGACTCCTCGGGTGCGAGATTGGGATGGCCCGCTCCTCGCGACCCCGCTCAGGCCATCGACGAGACCGAGCACGACCTCGCTTTCTTGGCCGATGCGTTGCGCCAGGACACGCCCAAAGAGCAGGCGCAGGGAACGGGCCGATATCTCATGAAGGTGAACGCGGCTCTGGCCCGCTCGCTGCGCACTCGCTACCAGCGGGGTCTGCGGCGTTTCACGCCGGTCGACGGCTTCCTCGATCCCTCGTCGGATTCGAAACGGCTGCTGTCCGGACACCGCTTCGGAGCGCGCGCCTTTTCCGTGACGTCCCTCGAGAAGTTCGGCGCTTGCCCCTACCGTTTCTTCCTGAACGCCGTCTTGAGGCTGCGACCGCGCGAGACCGTCGAACAGATCACGCACCTCGACCCGCTCACCTACGGTCGTATCCTTCACGTGGCCCAGTACGAGATCCTACAGAAGCTCCAGCAGGAAAAGCTGACGCCCGTTCGACCGGGGAACCTCGCAGCGGCGCTCCGCGTCGCCGAGAAGATCTTCAACCGTGTCGCCGAAGAGTTCCGCGAGCTGCTGGCACCGGCCATCGAGCGGATCTGGCGTGACGAGCTGGGCCGCGTTCGTACCGATCTCCGCGGCTGGCTTCGGCGCGAATCCGAGTCTCCCGGGGGTTGGGCTCCCCATCGAACCGAGTTCACGTTCGGCATGCGGCCCCAGGGTCCGGCCGATCCGTCGAGCGTCCTCGAAGAGGCCGTTCTCCCGGGCGGGCTCAGGCTTCGGGGAGCCATCGACCTCATCGAAAAGAGAGCCGACGGCAAGGCGAGGGTCACCGACTACAAGAGCGGCCGCGTTCGCGTACCCCAGGGCGCGGTCTTATTCGGAGGAGAGAGCCTCCAGCCCATCCTCTACTCACTGGCCTACGAAGCGCTCACTGGCGAGCAGGTGGTCGCCGCCCGACTCTATTACTGCACGGAACGATCGGGCTACGCCGAGAGAATCGTGGAGCCCGACGAGGAAGCTTTGGAAGTCGTCTCCGAGTTCCAACGCCGTGTCAACAAGGCCATCGAAGAGGGTTTCTTCCCGGCCTCGCCAAGGCTCGGGTGCAAGTATTGCGACTACCTCCAGGTCTGTGGCCCGGGAGCGGAGATCAACGCCCAACGCAAGGAAGGCGATCCCCGCTTGTCCTTGCTCAATTGGCTGAGGAACCTGACGTAAGGGGAGCTCGAGCCGTGACTGATGATGAATTGATGTCAGCCTATCGGCGTACCGCCGTCATCGGCGGCGCGATGATGTCGACCCTCCTCGTGTATACCGTCGTGGCACTCGCCATCGCGAGCACTAGCGATCCGTTCGAGGGCTTTGCTTCACTCGATGACGGTGGGTTGCTGAGGAACGTGCTCCTCGGTCTGTCGCTCTTGCAGGTCGTCACGATCAAAATCATCCGCGACCGTGCTCTGCAATCGCCCGATCCATCCAGCGGTGTTCCGACCGGCAAGCCCGGCTCCCGATCGCAGCTCGTGTCTCGTCTGGTCTCGACCTCAATCGTGACCTTCGCGTTCGCCGAGTCCATCGCCATGTACGGATTGGTGCTCTTTCTTCTTAACGGAGACTCGACAGACTTGTACATCTTTCTTGGACTGTCGATCCTCACCTTCATCATGTTCTTCCCAAAATATCATCAGTGGGAAGAATGGATACAGAGACAGCAAACGAGTTGATACGACGACGATGACGACTGATGATGCCTTGATCATGCCATGATCATGAAAGACC
>JBOGJF010000568.1:0-6757 GCA_050747785.1 Vicinamibacteria bacterium | reverse complement strand
TCCTGGCGATTGTCATTCCCGCGCGATACGTGTGGCATCTCGTCGGTTCGTGGCGCTGGGTCTACGTCGTCGGCGCCGTTTTGGCCCTTTATCTCGACGTCTTCGTGCTGGTCGTGCAGATCTTCCTCAAGGTGCCGGTCTTCAATGCCTTGGCCCCGACCCAAACTGAGCCACCGTTCTTGTTCGCGCAGGCTTTGACGGCGGCGCTCTTCATGGCGCTCGGTGTCCTTGCCGTCAAACGCTTCCAGGTCCACACCAGCGTCGCGTCGGGTCGAGTGGCGGGAAGCCACGCCCAATCGTAAGACCAATCTTCGAGGAGAACAGGCTATGCCCAACATCAAAACCGAGGACAGGACAAAGATCTATTACAAGGACTGGGGAAAGGGACAGCCGGTGGTGTTCAGCCACGGCTGGCCGCTCAGCGCCGTTAGCTGGGAGGCGCAAAGGGCGCCACGCTGAAGGTTTATCCCGGCGCCCCCCACGGGATGACGGACACGCACAAGGATCAGCTGAGCGCCGATCTGCTCGCCTTCCTCAAGTCTAAGCGCTAGAAGGGTCGGAGGGCCTGAGCGACCGGCCCTCAACGAGCCCGGTTTGGACGCGCGGGCGCGGCAGGCTATTCTCGAATTCGGTCCATGAACCGGAGGACTCTATGACGGTCATTAGCTCGTTCCCACGTCCTGTCCGGACCATCGAGAACGTGTTCATTCCCGTATCCGGTGGCGGTCGAGTCGCCGCCAGGATCTGGCTACCCGAGGACGCCCAAGCTTCGCCCGTTCCGGCCATTTTGGAATACATCCCCTATCGCAAAGGGGATCGCATGAGGGAGCGGGACGAGCCCATGCACCATTACTTCGCCGGCCACGGCTACGCCGCGGTGCGGGCCGACCTTCGCGGCACGGGCGATTCCGATGGGGTGCTGCACGACGAGTACCTCCCGCAGGAGATCGACGACGCGCGCGACGTGATTCGATGGCTTGCCGCGCAGCCCTGGTGCACGGGGGCGGTCGGCATGATGGGGAAGTCCTGGGGCGGGTTCAACGCCCTGCAGGTCGCGGCGCGCGGAGGCGTCGAAAGCCTCCGGGCCATCATCGCCATCTGCTGCTCGGACGATCGCTACCGGGATGACGCGCACTTCATGGGCGGCTCGCTCCTCAACGAGAATCTCTTCTGGGGCCTCGTGCTCACGTCGCTTCGCGTCATGCCTCCCGATCCCATGAACGTCGGCGATCGCTGGCGCGAGTTGTGGCGCGAGCGCCTCGAAGCAGCATTGCCTCTCGCGGACCGATGGTTGCGACACCAGCACCGGAACGACTACTGGAACCAGGGCTCCGTATCGCACGACTATCGGGCCATCACCTGTCCGGTCTACGCCGTCGGTGGTTGGGCCGATGCCTATACCAACGGGATCTTCCGACTTCTCGATGCGCTCGACGTTCCGCGAAAGGGGCTCGTCGGTCCGTGGGCACACGCCTACCCGCAGGACGGAGTTCCCGGTCCTCCCATCGGGTTTCTCCAGGAGGCCCTCCGCTGGTGGGACCACTGGCTCGCCGGGCGGGAGAACGGGATCATGGATGAGCCGATGCTGCGGGTCTGGATGCCCGAGGCCACCAAGCCCGCTTCCGCGCGCTACGCTTCCAAGGGGAGATGGATCGCCGAGCCCGCGTGGCCCCCCGCGGAGCCGGACGTGCGCCGATTCCGACTCGCTCCGGGAAGTCTCCTCGACGCCGACTTTCAGACAGAAGCCAGGATTTCGATCCGCTCGCCGTTGAGCACGGGCTCCCAAGCGGGAAGCTGGTGCCCATTCGGAGCCGAAGGAATGCCCCGGGACCAAAAGGAAGACGACGAGCGCTCGGTCGTCTTCGACTCGCGCCCGCTCGCGGATAGGGTCGAGATTCTCGGCGCGCCCGTTTTGCGGTTGAAGCTCGCTTGCGATCGTCCTGTCGCGACGCTCGTGGCGCGCCTCGTGGACGTCTTGCCAGACGGGATCTCGGCCCGCGTGAGCTACGGCGTCCTGAACCTGACGCATCGTTGGAGTCACGCGAAGCCCGAGCCGATTCCGATCGAGACACCCGTGGATGTAACCCTACCGCTCAAGCACGTCGCACACGCGTTCCAGCCCGGCCATCGGATTCGTGTGGCTCTATCCACTTCGTACTGGCCGATCCTCTGGCCCGCGCCCGCCGAGCCGACCCTGACACTTCTCACCGAGGGGGCGAGCTTCGAGCTTCCCGTTCGCGCTCCCCGGGCCGAGGACAAAGCGCTCCGAACATTCGAGGAGCCGGAGAGTGCGCCCTCGCCCGCCACGACGGACGTGACGGAGGGGAAGACGACCGGTCGAGTCCGCCACGACCCCGAGACCGGAGAGACCTTGCGGGAGTTCGAGGCTGATTTCACTGAAGATGGCGAGCCCGCTCTGACTCGCATCGACGCCACCGGCCTCGAGTTCGGTGACGCCTTGGCCGCCCGACTCTTCGTCAGAGACGGCGACCCCCTCTCGGCGCATATCGAGTCGCGCCATCACGCACGATTCAGGCGCCCGGGCTGGAGCGTCGGGACCCGGGTCGCGACCCGCATGACCGCCGACGAGACCACCTTTATTATTGAGACCGACGTGGAAGGCTTCGAGGGCGACGAGCGCGTGTTCGAGAAGCGATTCCGCTCGGAGATCCCGAGAGATCTCGTGTAAGGGCTAGGGACTAGGCGAACCACAATGCGCATCACTTCGAAGGGCCAGGTCACGATACCGACGGCGATTCGACGGCGCCTGGGCCTCCTGAAGAACACCGAGGTTGAGCTGGACGTTGTTGGCGACAGCGTAAGGGTGAGAAAAGCTCGAAACCGCGGGTCACTAGGTCAGGCCATCGTCGCGCGGATGCGAGGTCGAGCGACCTCTCGGTTGAGCACCGATCAGATCCTGGCGTTGACGCGAGGGAAGCGTGAGCGTCAGCCGCGTCCGTGACTTCCCGGCGCGCGAGACCGGGTCGTCCGACGCTCGTTGAAACCGGGGCGAGAGGCTCTCACGATTGCCCCTTTTGTCGAAGACGCTTGAGAGCCTCTAGTTGAACCAGGGTCGCTTGGTCTTTCGGCCGGCGGAGGTGTCGTTTGACCTTGATGAGATCCTCGAGTCCTATTACGCGCAGCTCGATACCTCCGGCCTCGAGCAACTCGGAGCCAGGCAAAAGCGCCTCGTAGTCTCCAAACGGCTCCACGAGGCCCAACAAATCGAGCGGGCCCTCGTCCGTGTCGAACGTGAAGTTCGAGCCAAGCGCGAGGCTTTCCGCATCGAGTCGGAAGGGGAGGTCAGGAGGCGCACCACGGAGAGTGGGATGGAGGTCATGCAGGGCTCGGGCAAGGCGTCGCAGATTCTCCTTGGTTCGCCGGTAACAGAGGTCGATGTCCAAGGTTGCGATAGGAGAGCCGAGGAGCACCGCCGCTTGCCCACCGATGACCATGAACTCGACGCCATGGTCTCGAAGACGTTCAGCGATTCGTACGAGAGTGGGCTTCTCGGCGTTTGCGTCCGTATTCATGAAGAGTCGCCATGTCTCGAGCGTGCTTCTCCATGACTTTCAGCCGTTCGAGAGGAGACAGTCGAAGCATGTATCGCAGAAGGGAAAGGTCGACCCCGGCTTCGTCGTGTTCGCCGAAGTCCCGACCCGCAGAGTTCTCGGGTTCCGGGGCATCGATTTCCTGCTCCCTGTCTTGAACCATTTTATCCATTCTACCGTCCCTCCCATTCCGGTGCGAGAGCAAGAAGCCGCCGCGCCGCTTGGGCTATGACGACGCGGTCGTCACGGGTTACTGTCCTAAAGGGGAACCGCCTCGGTCCGCCGTACATCCGAAAACTCATTCCCTGTCCGGTCACTCGAACCGATAAATGTGGCCCCAATCTCGTCAAAAACCCTTCCTTTCCGACCGTCGATGTGGTAATTTCCCATCGAGCAAGGGCGCCGATATCCCTCACGGAGGGAAGACTCGTTTCCAACCCAACCTGGAGAAGCAGCGTGTATCCGGCTCACTTCCAGCTCACAGCGAACCCCTTCAGTCCGTCGTCGACGTCGGGGTTCATTTACCCGAGCGCGCAATTGGAAGAGGTACTCGCGCACTTCGGCTACGCGCTCGAGATGGACGAAGCGTTCCTTCTTCTGACGGGCGAGGTCGGCACCGGAAAGACGACCGCGGTTCAAGCCCTGCTCGAGAACCAGCTCCGCAACGAGCCCGTTGCCGTTTTGAGCCACACGACCCTGACACCGCGGGAGCTCCTGGACGAGATCGCCCGCCGCTTCGGCCTCGAGACCAAAGACCATGAGCCCAAGCCAGCTCTGATCCACCGCTTGGAGCAGTTTTTTGCCAGCGCCGCGCGCGAAGGCCGACGAGCGGTCCTGTTCTTGGACGAAGCGCATCTTCTGACTCCCTCCGTTCTCGAGGAGGTGCGGTTGTTGTCCAATTTGAGGTACGACGGCAAACCCTCGCTCCTCATCTGTCTCGTGGGACAGCCCGAGCTGGCCAAGCGACTCAAGGGTCCTCGTCTGAGACAGCTCCGCCAGCGCATCTCCATTCGCTATGCCTTCAACCCACTGACCCGAGAGGAGACCCGCAACTACCTGGCGCACCGCCTGCAGGCCGCGGGCAGCCCCGGCGCCAGCGAGGTCTTCGTCCCGGAGGCGTCGGATGCCATCTATGACGGAACGCGAGGCGTCCCGCGGGAGATCAATGTCCTCGCGGGTCAAGCGATGTTGAACGCCTACCTCGAGGGAGCGCACCAGGTCCTGCGGGCGCACGTGGTCTCGACGCGAAAGGACTATGGCTTCGAGGGACTCGGGGGCTCGACGGGCGGGCTGGACAAGCCCGAGTTGCCGCTCCTCGCAATGGCCGACGCCCCACGGCGGGGCTCCTAGAACCGCCGGCGTCCCGCACCTTCTCCGCCGACAAGGCGACGCCCGGACCGTGGCGTGCGCGATCTCTGGTAATATCTCCATTAGAAGGTAGGACTATGGGGGTCTCTTAAGGTAGAATGTGCTCTCCCAACCTGACAGCCTGAGACCGCGTAAGTTTTGAGGACCAAGACGCCATGTACCTTCGGCACTACGGTTTGAGAAGCAAGCCTTTCCAGCTCGCCCATGAGCCCGCCTTCTACTACGCCGCCGCCCACCAGGTACCTCTGAACGAGCTCTGCTACTCCATCGAGGAGCGCCAGGGCCTCGCCACCCTGATCGGTGACCCCGGCACCGGAAAGACAACGCTCCTTCGGCGGCTGCTCCAGAGTCTCGCGCCCCATCAGCGCGGTATCTATATGTCCGATACCTCGCTCGAAGGCGTGACGCTTCTCCGCAAGGTGGCCATGGCGTTGGGTGTCGCGAGCACCGGGAACGAGAAGGCGTTCCCCGAGTTTCTCTGGAAGCTCCTCCTCCGGGAGGCCCAGCTGGGAAGGACCGTCATCCTCCTAATAGATGAAGCGCAGGGGCTCTCCCGGACCCAGCTCGAAGAAGTGCGGTATCTGACGAACCTCGAGTCCGGAGGTCAGAAGCTCCTGGAGGTCATCCTCGCCGGCCAGCCGGATCTCGAAAAAAGATTGGCGGCCGCCGAGGTCCGGGCGCTCAAGCAACGCGTCGCCGTGCGCTGCCATCTCCAGCCGCTCGATCTCGAGAACACGCGCGCCTACATCGAGCACCGGCTGACCGTAGCCGGAGCCGCGAACCCCCGCTTGTTCACGCCCGACGCGCTACCCATCGTGCACGAGAAATCCGGGGGCGTCCCGCGACTCATCAACATCATTGCCGAGCGTTGTCTACTGGTGGGTTTCGTCGAGGACTCACCGGTCATCACGCCGGTCATGGTCGAATCCGCCGTCGACGATTTGAAGATGCCGGCGGAGGCGGAAGCGAGCGAAACGGAGCCGGTCCCGGTCGGCGATCCCGCTCTCCTTGCGCGCGTCGCCTCGAAGATGGAGACGATCGAGGAGAAGCTCGACGTTCTACTTCAGATGTTGATGCGCGCGGGCGTCATCCGAGCGGACCTCGCCGAGGATCCCCGCGCCCAGCGCTGGCTCGACGGGCTCCAGCGTTCGAAGCCCGAGCCCCACGAAACCACGGAAGCGGAGACGAACGAGACCGAGGACGGAGAGATCGACGACCCGCTACGAACGCACAAGCTTCCCATCAAGAGATTTCCGGGAGCTCAATCCTAACGAAGGTAGGCGGCCAGGGGCCCGCTCTTTCGAGCGCACCCCTGGCGCTCGTCTTGCTGTCTATCCACCCTTCTGGCTGGGATGCCTCTCCTTTACGAGGGGCCGGTGTGTTCACCTCGGAGCCGTGCGCCCTTGGTATTCTCGATTTCTATTTCACCGGATTATTTTGTTGGGCAGCCAGAAAACCCGTCGCGATCAGAGTCGAATCGCAAAGAAGCAAGTTACTGCGCCTCCAAGATCACTGGGCGTGTTGAGACCGATTCCATTTGAATCTGTAGGACCCTCCATTATGCGTAATGGGGGCCGGTGCGGAATGAGATGAGTTGGGTGGGGCGTTTAAGGTAATCTGGAGAATCGAAAGAGCGGTCAATGATCTTGGAGGACAGCTTCTTATGAACGGGCTGTGCATAAATATGCTTTCAGTACGCGCTTTCGAACGTTCACTAAGCATGCCTTGTGCCACACGAGAGACGCAGCCGCGGCGATTTCTCAATCCTCACTACATGAACGAGTTACGGATGACAAATTGCAGAGGATAAATTTTCATTTCGTGTCTCTATACCAATG
>JBOGJF010000567.1:0-1633 GCA_050747785.1 Vicinamibacteria bacterium | reverse complement strand
AGCTGGAAGGCTGCGAGCAGCCGCAACGGCCGATCCTTTCCGCCACCTTGAAACACCCTCTGTCGAGCCGCGGTCCGCGGCGCGCCTTTCTCCCGGGATGGATCGAACCGGAAACCACGGGCTTAGCGGCGTATCCCATCGCAAGCCGGGGGTCCGCCGATATCGTGGCCTTCGCCAAGGCCAACTCTCTCCTCATCGTTCCAGAGGGCACCGAAAGCCTTGCCGCGGGTGAGACCGTCTGGGTCTACCCACTCGACCGTTTCCTCTTCAGTGAGAGCCGATGGCACGCCGCACAACCAAACTGACGCACGTGACGCGAGACGGCCGGGTCCGCATGGTGGACGTCGGGGACAAAGCGACTTCCGAACGCCGCGCGGTGGCGGCGGCGCGGGTCCAAGTTTCGGCGAAAGCGATGGACCAGGTGCGCGCCGGGCGAATAGCCAAGGGAAACGTCCTAGAAACGGCTCGCGTGGCCGGCATCATGGCCGCGAAGAAGACCGCCGAGTTGATACCTCTTTGCCATGCGCTACCGCTGGATCACGTCGCCATCGATATTCGAGACGTCGGCTCCGGATTCGAGATCGAAGCCGAGGTGCGCACCTCGGCAAAGACCGGCGTGGAAATGGAGGCGCTGACCGCGGTATCGGTGGCGGCGCTCACGCTATACGACATGGTCAAGGCCGTCGACCGGTCCGTCGTCATCGGAGACATTCGCTTGTTGAAGAAATCGGGCGGACGAAGCGGAGAGTACGTTCGCTCGTCAGGCAAGTGAGATCTGGTGAAACCGCTTCCTCGATCGCGTCGTTCGATTCAGTTGCGTAAGCCCCGTCCCCCGCTTCCACGTCCGCCCGCAGGCTCGCGGAGGTTTCCTCCCCCACCTGGTTCCGCCCAACGCCCGGCCGCGCCCAGCGCACCCGTTCCGCCGGGCAAGCCCCCGCGCAAGGTCGTGCCCCCTCGTCCTCCCCGTCCCAAAGGTCCGCGACGTCCATGGCCGCTCTGGCTGAAGGGCGTGTTTTTCCTGCCCATCGTCGCGGTAGTCGGCAGCGGCGCCTATCTGTACCAGCGGGGACGTGCCTCCCTCCCCCAGATCGACGGCTCCCTCACGCTGCGCGGGCTTTCCGCACCGGTCGAGGTGCTCCGGGATCCCCAGGGTGTGCCGCATCTTTTCGCATCCACTCTCGAAGATCTGGCTCGCGCGGCGGGATACGTCCACGCGCAGGACCGGCTTTTTGAAATGGAGATCTTGCGCCGCTTGGGATCGGGACGGTTGGCAGAGCTCCTGGGGGAATCGGCGGTGACGCTCGATCGAACGGTTCGACTTCACGGCTTGGGACTCGCGGCAAGGATCGAGCTCGACCGCGCCGATGCCGAAGTGCGGAGTCTCCTCACGGCCTACGCGGAGGGCGTGAACAGCTACGTCGGGACTCACCGTAGCGCCCTCCCGCCCGAGTTCCAGATACTCGGCGTGACGCCCGAACCGTGGGAGCCAGCGGACAGTCTCGCGATTGTCAAATGGATGGCCTACCTGCTCTCGGAGAACGCTTCCGTCGAGCGATTGCGCGCGCAACTCATCGCTGCGGTCGGGATCGAGCTCGCCTATCTCTTGACCGGTCTCCCGCCACCACCCGAGGAC
>JBOGJF010000566.1:0-17271 GCA_050747785.1 Vicinamibacteria bacterium | reverse complement strand
CCTGGTGCGTCGCCCGGGCCCGAAGAAGCTCGGCCAGGCGGCCGTCGATCTCCTGGAGTTTGGCGGCCGCCGTCTCCGGGGAGGCCGGCGCGGGACCAGGGTCGCCGGCGCCGCGGAGCTGGTCCTCGAGGGAAGCCAGGCGGCGGTCGACCGAGGCCTTCTCGTCGCGGGCCGCGTCCAGGCTCCGCTCATTGCCCGCGATCTTCTGCTCGACGTCGGAGATCTCGCCGGCGAGCTTCCGGCGCGTCGCCTCGTAAGCGTTCTTGGCCTCGATGGCGGCGCGCTGCAGGTCCTCCCGAAGCTTGGCGGCGCGGCCGCGCTTCTCCCGGGCGGTGAAGGTCAGGGAATCTCGTTTCGCCCTGGCTTCCTCGAGGGCCCTCTCGGCCGCCGGGATCCTGGCCTTGGCTTGGGCGAGGGCCGCCTTTGCGGCGTCGAGGTCGTGGCGCAGTTCGGTGGGCGTTGCGCCCATCGACCAGCGGGCCAGCTCCTCGAGAGTCTTGAGCTGCTTCGCAATGTCCTTCACGGACGTCTTCGAGAGCTTCTGCCGGATCTCGTCGACGGCCTCCAGGACCTCCCTCCACTTTGAGCCCTTCGTCGCGTCGAGCCGCAGCTGGATCGTGTCCACCTTGGTCTGCTCCTCGGTCTCCTTGGGAACGGTGGGGAGCTCGACCGCATAGGACTTCTGGAGGAGATCCTCGGCCTCCCGCTCGATGGCCAGCGCCTCCCGGTCGTCCTTGGGCTCGGGGGCCTGCAGGAGCTCGGCCGCCTTCTTGAAGTTCGTGAGCTGCTCCCGGAGCTCGGCGATCGCGCGGCCGTGGACCGCCTCGGCGTCCTGGGCGACCCGGTTCGTCCGGGAGGAGATCTCGCGGACCTGGGTCAGGGCCGCCTGCAGCTGCTCGCGCTGGGCCTTCTTGGTCTGATAGGTCGAATTCGCCTGGCGAAGCGCCCCCAGCGCCTCCCGGAGCCGCGCCTGCTCATCCTGGAGGCGCTGGATCTCCCGCTCGTCGGGCTCGGGGATCTCGGCGGCCCGGATCCGGAGCTCCCCGGCCGCGCCCTCCTTTTGCTTGAGCCCCTGAGCCGCGGACCGCTTCTCCTCGTTCGCCCAGGTGATGAGGCCCGCGATCCCGAGCTCGGCGATCTTTCCCTCGAGCATCGGGGCGACCTCGCGGAGGACGGCCACTTGGCGCTCGGCCACCATGGGCAGGGCCTCGAGGTGGTTCTCCGGCATCCGGTCCTCGGGCAGGTTGGGGATCAGGCGCCAGACGACGAACCGGGCGACCGCCCGGGCGGTGTCCGCCGGCGACTTCTTCCCGGCGGCCAGGAGCTGATCGATGCGGGCGGCGCGCTGGTTCGCAGTCGCCGAGAGGAGCTGGCGGACGTCCAGGCACTCGGCGACGTCGAGCTCCTCCCGGCCGAAGATCCCCAGGATCTCCTTCGAGGCCTCCGTGGGCTTCGCGTTCCGGAGCCACGAGGCCTCGGCGCCGGTCTGGTACCGATCGCCGAGGCATTCGAGCGTGCGGTGGACCGCGCGGCCGTCCGCCAAGTCGAGCTCGACGCTCATCCGGCTGCCGCGCATGAGGGCCGCCGTGTCGATCGGCCGCTTCCCCAGCTCGGGCACGTACCCGAGCGCCACGAACTGCACGGCCCGCGCGATCGTCGACTTGCCGGAGCCGTTCGGGCCGACGACGAGCGTCAGCTTTCCGAGCTCGAGGTCCTGGTCGTTCGCCTTCAATCCCTTGGTCGTAATCCTCATCGCCGTCTCCTTCCTGCCGAGCGTCTACTCGCCGGCACTCGCCATTCAAGGCAGCCCCCGGATAGGAAAGGGGCGTGCCGGCACGTCCACGCTCGTACTAGCCGAAGAGGCCTTTGCCTCCCGGCTTCTGTCCGGTCGCACCCTTGGGTGGCGTCTTGGAAACTTCTGGCTTGGAGCCGTGCGCCTTGGCGCGGTGGGCCTCCATGTCCTTCGGATCGTTCGTGTTGTGGCCGCAGTCGGCGCAGGTGAAGGCGCCGGCCTCGCGCTGCTCGCGCTCCGTCGCGCGGCGCCTTTCCTCCTCGGACATCTCGCCGGCGGGCGCCTGATCGGCGTCGACGGCGACGAGGGGCTCGTCCGAGGATGCGGCGCCGGCGACGGGAAGATTCGCGCCGCTCACGAGTTCCGTCTCGGTCTCCGGCTGCGCTTCGGCCTCGGCCGGCGGGGGCGTGACGTCCCGCGCGGTGCCCTCGATCACCTTGCCGGGCTCGCCCAGCATCTTCTGGAGGCGCGTAGGCGTCGTCGGCCGGTTCGCCTTCGGATCGATCTCGGGTTTCTCGAGGTCGTAGAGGTCGTCGTCCCGGCGGATGATCTCGTCTAGATCCGTGCTCATGGGGAGCCGCTTCGACAGGCGACGGATCGCGGTCTTCTTCGCCATCTCGCCCCACCACTGAACCCAGGGGCCGGAATCCTTCGCGCGCGAGGAGTCCCTGACCTTCTCGACGTCCTCCCGCCTCATGACCTCGATGTAGACGGCTCCGTCTTTCGTCTTCGCGAGCGCGTAGACGCCCATGAGCTCGCCGCGGTCCCCGAAGATGACCGGCTTGTGTTCCAGGTGCTCGCCGGTATCGTCGACCCAGTAGCGGAAGTCGTCCTGCTTGTAGATGAGCTGGGCCGTGATCGCAGCGAGCTCCCCGGAGTTCCGGACCTTCTTCAGGATCCCGCCGACCATGGGCATGTAGGTGGCCGTCGGGCCGCTCTTCGTGTTGTAGCGGACGATCGCCGCCTCGCGGCCGTCGGGCAGGAGGCCGTCCTGGGCCGCCCGCATGAAGGCGCCGTAGAGGGACTCGCGGCTGCAGTTGAGGAGATCGGGGTTCTGATTCACCGCCGTGATCGCGACGCGCTGGAACTTCTCCGGCGGCATCTGAGGGGGGAGCGCCATGACGAGCTGAGCCTTCATCGCGTCGGAGAGGAGCGTCCGGCGGACCTCCTCGAGCGGCGTGAGCGCCTTCTTCGTGTCGTTGGCGGGCGGTTTCGTGCCAGCCGGGACGGAACCGGTGTCGGTGGCCATTCTAGTCCTCCTTCTTCGGTTTCTTGGAATTCACTCGGAAGTCGCGGTAGGCCGCGCGGTCGTAGGCCTCGACGCGGGAGGCCTTCACCGCGCCGGCGCTGATCGACCAGCCGTTGCCAATCGCCTTCTCGGCATCGCCGATCTTCATGAGCAGCCGCGCCTTGACCTCCCCGCGCTTGGCCTCGTGCTCGTCGCGGGCCGTCTTGCTCGCCTTGTAGGTGGCGACGAGCTCCGCGATCTCGGCGTCTTCGGCGACGTCGATCACGCGGCCGGGCTTCACGTCTCGGTAGAGCTTGGCGATGAAGGCCGAGTCCCTGGAGAAGTCGGGCTTGGGTTCCTTCCCGGTCTCGACGCTCTGCCAGAAGTCCTCCGCCCGGACGAGGATGTTCGCGACGATCTCGGGCGCGGGCTCGCGGCGGATGAGGACCGCGCGGTTCCCGCCAACGAGGGCCCCGATGTAGGCGTAAGGGAGGCCGCTCACGAGGAGCTGGTGCTGGACCTGCATCTCGATGTGGGGCGGGGCCTCGACGCTGTCCTCCTCCACGATCCACTCGTCGCGGAGGACCAGGGAGTCGACGTTCTTGACCTCTAGGAGCCCGTCTCCCTGAGGTCCTCCCACGATCGTGAAGTCGAAGCTCGCGCCGAGGCGCCGGTCGGGGAGGCGCTCGTACTGCGGTCGACGCCGCACGGTCCAGCCCTGATCCTCGGCCAGGCCAGCGGCGATCGAATCCTGGAGGCGCGTCCCCCACTTCATGCGGTCGTTCGACTCGATCTCGGCGACATCGCCGGCGCGCTTCCGGTGCCAGAGCTCGAACGGCGTCACGTAGGGCGAGAGCCCGAAAAGGGCCGCGACCTCCGTCGACGTGACGTCTCGCGCCCGGAGCCGATGAAAGTCCTCGACGGAGGCGGGGGTGAGCGATTCGCGTTTCGGGCTGAGCGTGCTCGTTTGGTTCTTAGAAGTCATCGGCCTTGACCTCGTTGGCGTTGACGCGCGCCAAATCGGAGATCGGGGTCGGAGAGAGCTGGGCCAGCGCCTCTTCGGCCGTGCGCCCGGTCGCGTTCTTCGATTCGTACTTCGAATCGCCCGGAGCCGAGATCTTCCAGGTGAGCGACCGCTTCACCTTCGGCTCGTGTTCGCACTTGGCCGCGTTGTTCCTTTCCTGCTCCAGTTCGACCGTCACGGTATAAGGCCGCTGCGGGAAACGCTTTTCGAGTTCCGCAACGAGCTCGCAGAACGTCATCAGTCCCATCGCCGTCTCCTCTTTCATTTCGATTTCCGGGGCTGCTTCGCGGAACCAGGTGCGGTCGGATGCTTCCGCTTCAGGTGCCGATTGAGGGACTGGACGGTCGGGCCGTACCAGCCGCAACCTTCCGCGGCGTGGAAGGGGCAGGTGTAGACCCGGCGCATCCGCTCCCAGGGCTCCTTCCTCACGCGGGCCATCACGCGATCCCCCTCTCTCCCTGCCAATACTGGCCCCGGTCGCGACCGGGCGACCCCGCGAGGGAATCACCACGTTCCGGGGCAAAGGGGGATATCAAGGAGTGAAGGACGAGCAGGACGATGAGCCCGAGCGCCGGCAGCCGGCCGCCGAGGCCGAGGTACGCCTTCCGAGCCGCCTCCTCGGCGTCGTCGAGCCCCTTGGCCGTGGGACAGGGCGTGTACGGGTCCCGGCCCGCCAGGATCTCCGCGTCGGATGCCGAAGTGTTGCACGGGCGGCAGCTCGTCGAGTGCGCGTCGGTCGCCTCGAGCGCCTTCGTCCACTCCTCCTTCGCCTGGTGGAGCGGGGTGCCGCGGCGCACGCCGGCCGGGGCGATCTTGCGACGGAAGGTCATGCGGATCACAGGTGCGCCTCCCCACCCCAGGCCGGATCCTCGAAGTCGGATCCGGAATCTCCGGCGGTGCAGATGGAGCAATTGCAAGTGTTGTTGTGCTCAGGCGTCTTGCCGCAATCGAAGAGGAGCGTCTTCTTCTTCTCGCCAGCGGACAACTTGTAGGCCGGCGCGTGTAGGCGCATCGATTGCGAGCGGAGGCAGCCGATCGCGTCGGTGAGCTTCGCGTAGGACTCAACGAGCGTCCGGGATCCGTCCGGGTGCTCGACCTTCACGCTCCAGCGGAGGCCCGTTCCCCAGCCCTCCATGCCGCGCTGGATCGGCATGAGGAGGATCCGGAGCGTCTTCAATCCTTCGGCGACGCAGATGGGGCACGTCGACTTCTCGGTTTCCGTGCGGTGCTCGAACTCGATCGCAACGGTGCTGAATCGAACGGTGCCATTCCTCCAGACGTGGCGGAACCAGTCCCAGTCGGCCTGGCCGATCGCGCCTTGGCGGTAGAAGTCCTCGGCCTGCTTGTAGTCGTAATTTCGGAGATCCTCCCGATTCAGGCTCATTGGGCCGCCCCCTCGCGGAGCACGTCGTCCGCGAAGATCTGGGCAATCTCCCGCGCGATCTCGTTTTCCCCGCTCCCGAGGCTGTCGACGAAAATGCCGATGAGCGCCGCCCGGTCCATCTTCAGGGTCCGAACGAAATTCCGGATGTGCTCCCGCGTCAGGCGGTAGTCTTGGCAGTTCCGGAACTCGTCGATCATCATGCGGGCGAGCTGGAACAGGACCGCGGGCACCGGCGGCACGTGGATCACCGCCGGGCGAGGGCCGCCCGAGCGGCGGCCGGCGCGGTTCCAGTGGCCTCCGCAGCTCATCGGGCACCCGCCTTGCCCTCGGCCTTGGCGATCACGGCGTTCCGAAGGTCCCAGATTGCCTTTGGGATGTGCTGGCCGTCGTTCTCGATGCTCTTGAGGGCCTCGAGCAGCTCCGGCGCGGCGGCGATCAGGCGGGCGTTCGCCTCCGACTCTTCGGGCTTGCCGAGCCCGAGACCGCAGTGCGTGACGCCGCGGCCGTTCTCCGCAGTGACGAGGAAGCAGTTCGCGTGCCATGGACCGGGCGTGTGGCTACTCATCGGGCCACTCCCCGCGGAGGCGTGAGCTTCCGCGTCTCGTCGTTCGGCCCGACGTGCGAGTACTCCTTGCCCTTGGTGAAGGCGAGGCCGACGAGGTCCTGGGGCCAGGTCGCGATCTCCTCGACCGTGATCGCGGGGTCGAACTCCAGGAGCTCGAAGAGCCGCGCCAGGCCGTGGGGGCCCGTACCGCGGTAGCCCCACGAGAAGCCTGAGAAGACGTGCTCGCCCCGCCCGGTCCAGATCGCCTTCACCAGGTGGCCGGTCGTGTCCTCAGCGTCGGCCGCCTGGTAGACCTCGACCTGGTCGGGGATCCCGCGCCGATCGAGGAGGAGATGAGCGTTGTGCAGGGAGTAGTCGGTGACTCCTCCCTCTTCCTGCATCCGGGCCGTCCGGTCCGGGCAGGCACTGCAGATGAAGCACTCCAGGGGTCGCCGCCGCTTCGCCGCCGTCGCCACGCTGCCCTCACTACCGGAGGGCTTGCCGCGGTCACTCCCCTACGAACTCGCCGTAGAAGATCTGTTCTACGGACAGTTCGACGGGAAGTGATCGGGCAGGCCCCTGCCGGCCAAAATACGAGCCCCGTGTCCTGCGCTGGCCCCCGAAGGCATGTCCAGATGGTGAGTAAGGGCACGAGACGGGGACACAGCGCAAGCCGCGAGGCTCGATTTCCTTTTTCCCTTACTCACCGAAAGTCATATACGCCGAAGTCCCGTCAAACGCAAGAGAAAAATGAATTCCCGCTCAAACTTTTTTACGCACGGTCCGTTTAGTTGTCTGCGATCGGGTGGGCTCGCGGGGGTAGGGGAATTGGCCTCGCGGGTGGGTGTGGGGGGAGGGGAGTTGTGGCCCACACCCAGGCGGGATTGGAGGAGTGCAGTCCGGGACCCGGTCGCCCGCAGCAGCCCAGGAGCACGTCCAGCGGTGGCTCGATCAGCTCTCGGGGCGCAACTACGCCCAGGGGACTCTCCGCGCCTACCGCCACGATCTGGACCTCTGGATCCGGCACCTCGAGCGCCAGGTCCGCGACTTCGGCGCCGTTGACGTCGATTTCATCCTGTCGTGGATGGCGCATCTGCGCCGGCAGGAGATCAAGATCAAGACGATCAAGCGCCGCGTCTCTGCGCTCCGGGAGTTCTACCGCTACCTGAAGGTTAGAAAACTCGTGCCCGATAACCCGTTCAACGACCTCGGCCGGATCAAGGGCGAGAGGACGCTCCCAGGCGTCCTCGAAAAGCGAGAAGTCGCTCGGCTCATCGCGAAGTCGGACTGGGGGAGGAAGAAAAGCCACGGGCCCCGGAACCGCGCGATCCTCGAGACCTTCTACGCAACGGGCGCCCGGGTCTCCGAAGTCGCCAGGATCGACGTCGATGACCTCCTCTGGGAGCGGCACTTGGTCTGGCTACGCGGGAAGGGGCGGAAGGAAAGGCTCCAACCGATCGGCCGCATCGCGCTCCGGGCGATCCGGAAATACCTGCCCCTGCGCGAGGCCGAGCTCGCGGCCAAAGTCGGGCACCACGTGAGGGCGCTCTTCGTGTCGGAACGCGGCGCGCGGATGAGCGTCGACGCGATCCGCGAGGTCGTCTCGACCAGGGGTAGAGCGGCCGGCCTCGGCCGCGTCCACCCGCAGAAGCTCAGGCACTCCTACGCAACCCATCTCCACGAGAGCGGCGCCGACATCCGCGACGTCCAGGAGTTGCTCGACCACGCGAACATTCAGACCACGATGATCTACACGCACGTGGCCCGGAAACGCCTTTCGGCGGTCGTGCGGAAACACCACCCGCGGGCCTGACGAACGACTGAAAACGTGCAACTCGAGTAGACATCACGGGAATGCGATTCTATAATTTGAATGGCGGTGGCAGAGGGTCAAGAGGGCCAATAGCCATCGCCCACACGCCACTGGACGCGGCGCCCGACGGAGCTGGCGCAGTGGGGATCAGGGGGAAGGAGTCGGGGGCCGCTGCTCCAAGATCCAAGAGCAGCACGAGGAAGCTGTTGCTCTTTTTACAAACAGAGGCGGGCGGAAAGAAAAAGGCGCGGTGGTGTCAGCCACCGCGCCCTGAATCTCCGCTCTTACCAACCAGCTCCAGGCGTGGGCCCGTAGCTCAATTGGATTGAGCAGAGCTCTTGCTAAGCTCAGGTTGTGGGTTCGAGTCCCACCGGGCCTACCATTCCTCCCGATCCCCCGTGCTCGAGTTGCGAAACCGCAAGTTTCACCCCTCGATTTTTGCTCCGATCGCGCTAGAAGTGTTTCCTTACCCTCGCTTCCTGGGGGTCGAGCCTATGCGCTCGAGCGTTAGAGAGTGTACTCCGAATCCGATTTTTGTCAACGGCTTTCCCTGAGCCGGTACACGGAGTCGTTGTATGGAGCCACTCCGGACCCATATGTTACGCCGATTATGGGCGGCCGTGTGGAGATCCTGATCGGCGGTCAGCCCCTCGACGACGCGCCGACTTGGCAGCTGCGCTTCGTCCAGGCGTGACCGCAGACGTCTGCACCCACGGAGGCCTCGCCTCCAGGTCCCTCGTCGGTTCCCGGGGTCCGGCCTTCGCGGGCTAGAGGGTCCGCTCCTTCCAGGCCATGCCGCCGGCCTGGTTCAGCGACAGGTGCGGGACCGACGTCGCCCGCTCGACCTGCCGCCCGTACGAGTCCTGCCGGTTCGGATCCTCGGAGGTGAACACCACGTTCACCATGTCCGGCCGGCCGTACGGCGCCCCGGGGAAGACGGCCGTCACGAGCGCCGGGAGCTCCTTCCGCTCCGCGGTCACGAACGTGACGACGTCGCCGATCTTCGCTTCTGCCATCTCAATCACCCCCCTTCGCAAAAGCAAAAAGCTTTAGAATGGGGCCCCGCCTTGAGCGAGGCCCCTGGGCGGGGAATATTGCCGGCCCCCCGGCTTCACGCCACTCCCAGATTTTCGCGGCTCGGGGAGAGCGTTCTCAGGGTCGAGGAAAATGCGCGGCGGGAGACCACCTCACGCCGACAAGAAACCGCGAGGCCGGCCAGATTGTTCAACGTTCTTTCCCAACGTCCTCGACGCAGCGCGGGCAGTTTCGCCACTTCAGGATCCCATGGGCGCACATCGAAGAGGTCCCGGCGGGGTGCTGGTTCTGGATGTAGCCCTCGTAGGCTTTCCGGTTCTCGTCCTTGTACCACACGACCGCGCACGCGATGATCGTGATCCCGCAGACGATCGCGATGGGGATGAGCAGTTCCATACGTCACCTCACGGCTCAATACTCTGCGCCCTCCTCGGAGGGCTAAAGAAGGGCCCCCGGCGGCGAACCGGGGGCCCGGAGACGACTCGCGTGACGGGGGTGCCGTCGCGCGTGGCGAAGCTACGCTGGCGGCGAGGGCGCGACTTCGGGGGCGGCACGGACGACGATCGTCGGGGCCTCCTCCGGGATCTCCGGGTTCTTGTCGTAGAGCTTGGTGTTGAATTCAAGCAGTCCTCGTCGGGCGAGCTCCTCCTCGATCATCTTCTTCAGGTCGTCGCCCTTCGGGATGAGCTGCTCCGCGATCCCGCGGAGGGACTCGGGGACCTTCGGAAGGAGCGCGGCCGCACGCTCGTCGAACTCGCTTCGCGCCTTGTCGAGGACGGCCTGCAGACCGAAGTTGAGCTTCTCGCTCGCCACGCCGCCGTTCAGCTTGCCGAGCAAGGTTCCCAGGATCGGGATCTTCGCGGCGACCGTCGTCTTCAGGGCCCAGCCCAAGATTGTAAGGGCGGTCCCGCCGGCGAGGTGCCACCAAGTGAGTTTCTCGTGGTCCTTCTTCGAGTCGTCCCGCGCTTCCTTGGAGACCTGGGCCGTGTACTCCTTCTTGTCCGGGATCCTGTCGGGGCCCCCGAAGTTCTCGACGAGCTGCGCGGCGTTCGCCTCGATGTCGCCGCCGGCCATCTTGATCAGCGCCAGGTCCTGGAGCGCCGTGGGCGGCACCCCGGCCAAGCCGATGATCGCGGCCCCGACGCGCGAGGCCGCGGCGTTCAGGATCCTCGCGGCCGAGTAGGTCTGCCAGAGGACCCTCCGGTCCCCGTTCACCACCGTGCTCTCCGGCGAGCACGCCGTGGGCGGCGCCAGAAGCACCGCGGCCAGTAGGATAGCTCTCATCTGCCCACTCTCCTTTCTTCCCCCGAACTCAAACCACGACCAGTTCCAACGGCTTCCGCCCGGGCGCGCGAAGTACGTCGCCCGAGGGAAGCGTGACCTCGAGATCCGCCTCGTAGATCCCCGGCGCGAGGCTCTCGATCGTGACCCGCGCGGAGAAGCGGCCGCCGGCGCCGCCTTGCCGAGCGGCCAGCTCGACCAACCGCCGAGGTGCGTGAGGCTCCGTGAGCATGGTAAGAACCGCCGACGCGCCGGCCAGGCTGAGCGGAGCTCCGCCGGACCGGACCTCCACCAGGATCCGCTCCGGAAGTCCCTGGCGAAGCGTCAGGCGCCGGCGAGGCGTCCATCGGCCTGTTTTGCCAAAGGTGACGACCGTGGGGTCGAGCTTCGCCTGGGCGAGCGGATAAAGACCGGCGTAACTGGAGCCCCCCAAGATCCGCTCGTAGTAGGCGCCGAGGAAGGGGATCCCAAAGGCCCCCGACGATGGGATTCCGACAGGGGAAACCGTCTTGTCCGCGCCGATGCTGACGGTCGGCGTCCCCAACACCTCCCCCGACGCGATCGCCGTGGGCCGCAGCATGAATCGAACTGACGGATTCCCGAAGCTCTCGGAGGACGCGATTCCAGTCGGTCGGATCTCAAGGTTGATCCGCGGGGTGCCGAAGGCCTCCGCGGACGGGATCCCGCCGGCGTCGCTGATGTTTCCGGACGCCAGGGTGGGCGTGCCGAAGGCTTCCGCGCTCGCGATCGCCGCCGGGTACACCGTGAGATGGACCGACGGAGAGCCGAACGTCTCCGTCGAGGCGATCGCCGACGGCGAAATGGTCAGGCCGATCGAGGGGTCTCCGAAGGCCTCCTCCGAGTTGATCGAGGAGGGGCTCACCGTGAAGTTGAGGGACGGGCTCCCGAACGTCTCGGCGGACGCGATCGCGCCGGCGCCAGAGATCGTGAGGCCGAGCGTGGTATTGCCGAAGGCCTCGTCCGACGCGATCGCCTCGGGGAAGACGGTCAGATTCACCTGGGGCGTGCCGAAGGTCTCGGCGGACCCGATGGCCGACGGGCTCACCGTCTGGCCGCCCGCCGCCTGCGTCAGCTCCGCCGTCCCGAAGACCTCCGCCGTCCCGATATTGCCGGCGCCGCTCACCGTGAGGTTGACCTTGGCGGCGCCGAACGCCTCGGCCGAGGCGGTGTTCCCCGCCCCAGAGATCTGCTGGTTGACCTTCGCGGTGCCGAAAGCTTCCCCGCCTGCGATGGCGGAGGGCGAGACCGTCTGAGCATCCGTCGTCTTAATCTCGAAGCCGATCACGCCGCAAGGATCGTTGAGCGTCGAAACCGACCCGCCCGTAACCGTTCCCGGATCCCCCGTGGGCGTGCAGGTCTGGATGCCCATGCCGGTGTCCGGCGTGGTCGCGGACTGGACGTACTCGGCTACGGCCTCGACCCAGTCACCGCCGGTTTCGCCTGTCGCGTTCGCCTGCGGGTTGTCGTCCGCCTGCCAGATACACGCGACGGCGAGAGCCCCAGCGAGCGTCGTCGTGACGGTCGGCATCTGTGGGTCCGTCGCGTGAGAGAGATGGGCGAAGCCGGTAACGAGGGCGGTGATCGACCCGGCCACGCGCCCGGAGAAACTGTAGATACGGGCCGTTCGGACGGTCGTGATCGCGTTCGATCCGAAGTCAACCGTCGCGCCGTCCTCGGTTCCGTCGGCTATCTTCCCGAAGATCCAATGACGATGGGCGGACTCGATCGTGTAGGGGCTGCCGCCCAATAACGTCCATCCACTCGGAGTGCTGGGGGAGTCCGAGGTTCCCTCGAACCCGATGTGGGCAATCAGGACGTCGCCCGCGTCGACCGTGGCCGGGCAAGCGGGAGCAAGAGAAGCGCCGCTCGCCTCGGTAGCCACCCCCGCGCCCTGGGACTTATAGGCAATCGCCAAGGTTTAAGTCTCCGGCGTCACGATGCTCGGTACGATCACGCCCTGGGTTTCGCCAGGTCGACCCTTGAGGAGCTGATCCGGAACGCTGAGCTTGTGGATGCTCATCACCGCGGAGAGCCGGCCGCCGCCATCCAGGATCTGGGCCGTAGCCTTCCTGGTGCTCTGCCTCGGATCGGCGGGGCCGTCGATCTGTTCCCCCCGCTTCTTCCGCATGTACTCGGACGCCAGAAACAAGGCGTCCGCCTCGTCACCAGAGAACGTATCCGGCAGGATGAAGACCAGCTTCTCCACCTTGAGCGCCTTCACCGTCGCCACGCTTGCCTCCTTCGAAGCGCCCCCTGACGCTTTAAACCTTTCCGAACTCCTCCCCCGACTCAACGGCGTTGGGCCGCAGGACCCGGCCCTTCGAAACCCTGGACTTGAAGTCGTGCGGAAGGTTCCGCCGCGCCGCAACGACGTCCGCCTTTGCGATCTTGTCATCACAGTCCCGGACGTTGACCCGCAGCTGCACCAGCTTCTCCGCGAGGCGGCCGATCTCGGCTTGGACCGCTGCGGCGTTCTCGGCGTTCGGTTTGGCCGCGAGGGAGTCCTTGTTCAGCTTCAGCCGTTTCTCGACGATCTGCATCCGCTGGACGATGTCTGACCGCTTCGCGCCGAAGCGGTCCTTGATGGCCTCTGCCGTGTACATGACGCCTCCTTTGCTAGAGCTTGAAAATCTTGTTGGCGCCTGAGTCCCAGGCGATCGTGACGTCGCCGCCGTTCGGCGTGAGAGGGAGCCCGGTCGCCGAGTCGATGTAGGCGATCAGGCGACTCGTCGATTCCGTTCCGGTGTGCTTGTAGATGACGATCGACTCGACGGTCGCCCCGGAAACCGCGGTAAGGACCTCGTCGGCCGCGTCCGCGACCCCGTTCGTCACCGTGGGGCTGTCGAGCGCGTTGGACACCGCGACGCGCGCGCCCGCGGTGATGTCGTCCAGATTGTCGTCCGTCGAGACGTTGGGCGTGTCGACGCCGTGGTCGACGAGGATCAGGCGGACGTCGTTGGTATCCCAGTCGATGGAGCCGTCGAGGAACCCCTCGCGGCCTTTGTCGAAGAGTGCGTTGGCCATAAGGCCTCCTTTCTTCCCCCGGAGTTGCTATTTGCTCATCACTGCCACGATGATCGCCGTGATCGTTCCTGCGGCGCTGGTCGCGACGGCGATCCAGACGGCGACCGAGATGGATGACTTCTTTTCGTGATCCTTCAGGTGATCGTCGATGCGGTGGTGGGCCGAGCGCGCGCGCTGATCGACCTGGGCGTACCGGACGGCGCTCTCGATGGTGTGCTGATGGAGCTCCTTCCCGTACGAGTCGATCTTGCCCTCGAGCCGCCCGACGCCCTGGTCGACGCTTTTCTTAGTCTCTTCCAGCGCGTGCTGGTTCTGCTCCATGAACCGTTTCGTCTCGTCGTCCACGCCCTGCCTCCTCTCACCCGTGCGCGTTACACCAAGTCGACCCTGTTCTCGTCGATCGGGACCTGCTGCCCGAAGATCGGCCTCCAATAGTAGCCCCAGGTGAAGCGCCGCGCGGACACGACGTCGCCGCCCACGGAGATCTTGACCACGCTGAACCGAATGCTCTCGGTCACAAAGCGGTCGATCCCGATGTCCGGATGGAGCGGGATTTGAAAGAAGTTTTCCGCCTGGGACGCGTCGATCTCGATCTCGGGGCTCTCCGCGTCGACGTCGTAGGACCAGGGGACGCCTTCGGACTCGATCTGGACGACGAGTTTGTTGTCGTCGCCCGCCGGCGCCCAGAGGCCATCCTCCTGGTCGCCCGGGAAGTCGATGAAGAAGCCCAGGAGCTCGCGGCCACCGGCGACCCCGATCTCGTTGTCCAGGGCGTCGCCCGGCGTGGGAAGCGAGGTCTGCGATTCGTCGTCCTCGAGCCAGTCCGTCTCCGTGTCGTGGATCGAGTACTCCCTCTGCATGTTCGCCAGGTCTCGGAAGAGGTCGTACCCCGGGAGGATCGGCGCCATCCGCATGAAGTCGGCGAGCTGGAACCCGTCCCACGTCATCGAATAGGCGTAGACCACGTTTGGGGTCGTGTCGTTCTCGAAGAGCTGCGGGGTTCCGTCCGACGGGATCCCGATGTAAATCGTCTTCGGGAGCCCCGTCGTGATGCCCGACGCGTCGAGCGTGGCGTCGCCGTTCAGGACGACCCGCTGGCGCTCGCCGCCGAACGTGCCCCAGGCGACCGAGATATCCTGGTCGCCCAGGAGCGGGTTCGCCGCCGGACGGTGGCCGATGTCGATCGACGACCCGCCCTCGTAATTCTCCTCGTCCAGGCGGTAGCTCCGAGCGCCCACGATCCCGTCGCGGTCCATGACGTCCGTGATGAGCTGAGCCGCGTCGCCGCCCAGGGCCGACACCTGGGCCAGCAGCGAGTTGACCGCCGCCTCGATCGCGGCGAAGTTCGCGGCGAAGATCGAGTGGTAGTTCGTCGCGCCCGTCACGGGCATGGTCAGCGTGATCGGCATCCGCGCCTCCTATTCGATGTTCTCGACGATCTTCGGGCAGGCCGCATTCCAGGGGTCGACGTCCCACCGGAACCCGCACTCGTCGAGCGGGTTCCCCCAGGTCCGGAGCGAGAGGACGGTATGGCGGGCCAGCGTCTGCTTGAAGCCCGCGGGCTCGAGGAGCGGGATCGCGTCCTCGGGGTCCACGTCGGGCCCGACGACCAGGTTCCCGAAGGCGTCGGTCCCCGTGATCCGCTGCCAGGGCTCCCCGTCGTCCCAGATCTTCTCGTCCCAGCCCTCGAGCTCGTAAGTCAGGTCCGCAACGAACGTCGTCCGGAGCTCCGCCAGGTTGAACTCGATCCGATGATAGGTCGGCTCCAGGATTGAGCCCTCCGGCATCTGCGCGCCCGACGGCATGGTCTTCGCGCGCCCCACGAGCGTGTACCGCCCCTGCTTCGACCGCTCGAGGAGAACCGGCTGCCGGAGGTCCCCCACGACCTGGCGCGCGTAGGGCGCGATGGGAACGTCCCGGACGATGTTGAGCTCGACCTCCTCGAGGGGCCCGATGTAGACGTCGACCACCCACTCCTTGTTGCCCAGGGGGTCGACCTCCTTGTACGCCGGCGCCGAGGCCGTGACGCCGGTGACGAAGCGGCGGTGGGCCACGAGCTCGCGCCGGCCGAACTGGGCCAGGTTCCGCATCAGGCCACCGCCCCTTCGTTCGCGATCGCCTCGACGTACCCGGAGACCGGGTCGAACACCTTCCAGGCGGTAAGGGTCATGGTGGCGCGGCCGTTCCGCCGGAGCGTCTTCCGCAACGTCGTCACGTAGTACCGGGAGCCGTCGCCCAGCTCGACGACGTCGTCGACCTCGAGGAGCGGGTCGTCGAGGATCTCGAGCTCGTAGACCTGGTTTTTCAGGACCTCGCGCCGGAGATGCTTCGCGCCCAGCTCGTCGAGCTCCTCGATCGTCGAAACGAAGTCGTTCCGGTATTCCGCCTTTCGGAGCTCCTCCGGGTCCAGGCCGGTCAGGCGGTTGTCGGACACCAGCTCCTGGTAGACGTACTCGAAAGGCTTGCCCCAGATCTCGTAACGGCCCGTGCCCACGAACTGCATCGCCCAGAGGAGGCCGGCCAGCGCCGCATTCGCCAGGATCTTCAGGATGAATCGGAGGGTCGCCACCGTCACGTTGATCCCGAAGATGCTGGTGATGATCGAGATGACGCCCGACTCGCCTTGGAAGAAGAGGTCGATGACGGCGATGCTGGCTTCGAGGGCGAGCCACACGACGAAGATGATCGCTCGCGCGTTCCGGAGGAAGTGCGTGTCGATCTGGAGCCGCCCCGAGAACTCGTCGACCTCGGTCCAGGAGGCGTTCGACCACTTGATTTTCTTACGCGTGAGGACGAACGTGTCCTGGGCCCGCTGGGTATGGTCGTCGCTGTAGAAGATCTGGTCGTCGACCTCGCTCTCGAAGAAGCCGCAGGTCCGGGTGAGGGAGACAAGGACCTGGGCCTCCTGGACGACGCGGGTCAGGTCGTGCGAGAGGCCGCGGAGGATCACCTGGTTGGCGACCTCGATGTCGTTGGGGGCGGCGACGCGCCGTACGACCATGATGTTGCCGGCGGGGTAGATCCTGGCCGCCGGTTTGTCCAGGTCGGCGTCGACGGCGACCAGGCGGCCGCGGGCGTCGAACTTGGGCTTCTTCCCCACGGGGAAAAAGCACTCATAGACGGCCTGTAGCGCGTTTATCTCGACGAGCTGGTTCGTGACGTGCCGGCTCTCGAAGCCCTGGGCGCCGAAGAGGATCTCGTCCTGGCCGAGGCCCATGTGGCTCGTCGCGACCGCGTGGGCGATCGCGCCCACGTCGACCGGGCCCGGGAAGGCGTTGGTCGTCACCTCCAGGTTCAGGTACCGCTCCTCCCGCCCGAACGCGGTCGCAGCCAGGCCCTCGGTCTCCTCCGCGCGGGTCCCGGGGTCGTCGCCCGGGCGGCCGCGGAAGGTCCCGGTGAAGACCGGCATCCAGTCGTCCTGGTCGACGCGGCGGTCGCCCTGGAGGACCTGGACGATGACGCCGTCGGCGATCCAGCCCACGCGGAAGGTTCCGGCGTGCGGGTTCCGTTTGAAGCGGAAGTCGGCCCGCGGGACCGAGGGGTCGTCCCCGTTCTCGAACCCGATGTTCTCCTCGAGGGCGATCTCCTCCAGATGCGGGGAGAGGTCGATCGGGGGCTCGGGCGGGACGCCGGCGGCGACATCGGAGATACTGACCCGGTGAGGGTTCCAGACCAGGACCCGCACGCCGGGGTACCGGCGGAGCGAGCTCCAGATCTCATTCAGGAGCGAGCCGGCCAGGATCTCGCGGGACATCAGGCGATCCCCCGATAGGAATCCATGAGAGCTTCCGGGAACCACCAGGGCCTACGTATCTCGACCAGGCGCAAGTCCTCGCGGAACTGCCACGTATTGGTCCTTTGGTGGCGAACATAAACGAAATCGCCCCCATTCGGAACCGCGCGCCACCGCTCGCCGGCGGCGACGACTCCGTTCAGGAACTCGACCTTCTGCCCGATCGCGAGAGGCGGGTGCTTCAAGCCGTGACGGAGGACGCGGCGGTGGTAGAGCGCCGTCCCGTCGTGAATCTGGAGCCGGAAGGTTGCGCGGCCGTTCCCGATCCACGACTTCACCGGGAGCTTGGTTAGATTGAAGCGCCAGAAGGTACGGGACGGGATCTTGAATAC
>JBOGJF010000565.1:0-7448 GCA_050747785.1 Vicinamibacteria bacterium | reverse complement strand
ACATGAGGTAGAGCAATCCGTAGATCGCGGAGATCGCCATCGCCGCGTAACCCAACACCGCGGTCGAGGCGTGAAGAATGAAAGTGGGCTCGGTGAGCAGAGGATTGACCTCGGTGGGCCGGGTGATGAAGGACGAGGATACCAGCTGGAAAGCGAAGACGACACCCACGATGAAGAATCCGGTCGTGCGAACGCCGATGTGCCACTCGATGAGCAAGTAGACGACCAGGACCGAAAAAGCCACCACCGAGAACGCTTCGAAGACCGTCGCCAGCGGGAAGATCCCGAGGTGGACGGCAAGCATCACGAGAGCCATGCCGTGAAGCGTGCCGGTGAGGTAGAGGAGGGGGGGCGCGCTTCTCTTCGCGAAGGCATCGTCGCGAAAGAACAGCAGGGCATAGTCCGCCCAGGCGAGGGAATAGAGCGTCGGGAGAAGGATGTTCAAGGTTTGTAGCAGGCTATCCAAGGCCGTCTCGCGAAGTTTCTACGCTTAAGCCCAACTCCTGAAATCAGTTAACTTTAGCTCAGGCCGCCGGTTTCTCGCAAGGCCAGCGGGGGGTAGAAATGAGCTTTTGAGCACCGGCTGGTATGGATTGGGTTAAAATCGGAGCCGTTCCGACAAAGCCATAGAACAGAATCGAGCCTTCGATGAAGACCCGACGCCTCATTCTTGCGGTTCTCGTCCTCGCCGCGGCCGCGCAGTGTCGGTCTCCGGGGACGGAGGAGGTGTCTCCGGACGGGAGCTCGGCGGACGGAGGGCCGGTTCACGGTGGCGTTCTACGTATCGGCATTCGCAGCGAGCCCCTCACCTGGAACCAGCTGCTCGTCACCGATGAAACCAGCTACCAGATTACCGAGCAGCTTCACGCGGCCTTGGTGCGAGTCAACCGCGTGACGCAAGAAGTCGAGCCGGAGCTCGCGGAGTCGTGGTCCTTCTCGGACGACGGCCGAGAGCTTTCCTTTCGACTCCGCCCCAATGTTGTCTTCTCGGATGGGGTGCCGCTTACCGCCGACGATGTGTTGTTTACCTTTCAGGCGCTCCACGATCCGGAGGTCGCGAGTCCTCTCGTCGAGACTGCCCTCGTGGACGGAGAGCCTCTCGTGCCTGAAGCTCTCGACTCCCGGACCGTCCGCTTCCGGCTGAAACGTCGCACCGCAGTCGTCGAACGGATCTTCGACAGCATCCCGATACTCCCCCGTCACCGGCTGGAGAAGCCTCTGGCGGAAGGTGTGTTTGCCTCGGAGTATGGGGTGGGAACGTCGGAAAACGCGATCGTCGGACTAGGTCCCTTCGTCTTGGAGCGCTACGTGCCCGGGCAAAGGGTGATGCTTCGTCGGAACCCACGCTATTGGAAGTCGGCGGAAGGAGACTCACTTCCCTACCTGGATGGGATCGTCTACGAGATTCTCACCGACGCGAGTGCTCTGATGCTCCGGTTTCGCGGCGGCGAGCTGGACATCCTCAGTCCTCTATCGCCCGAAGATTTCCTCAGCCTAAAGAAAGCGGGTCGGTCGGAGGTACGGCTTCTCGATCTCGGACCCGGGACGGCGACGGAGCGGATCTGGTTCAACCTCAACCCGGAGAGCCCGGTTTCGGGAGAGAAGCGAGCTTGGTTCTCGGATTCCCGTTTCCGGCGGGCCATTTCTTTGGCTATTGACCGCACCGCAATCTCCAAGGCGGTTTACCTGAACCTCGCATCCCAAGCAGCGGGCCCCATCTCACCAGCCAATCGCCGGTGGTGGAACGAAGCAATCGAAGCCACGCCTCTTGACGTCCAAAGTGCGAGGAAGCTCTTGGCCGATGCCGCCTTCGAATGGGACCAAGCCGGGGCACTGCTTGGTCCAGGAGGTCAACCGGTCCGATTCACGCTGCTCACCAACGCCGATAATCCCTACCGGATCAAGACCGCAGCCATCATGCAAGAAGACCTCGCCCAGATCGGCGTGGTAATGAATCTCGTTCCCATCGACTACCCGGGTCTCATCGGCCGCATCGCGCGAACTTTCGACTACGAGGCCTGCCTTTTCTCGATCAAGTTTACCGATCCCGATCCGTCTGCCGAGCTCCCGCTATGGATGAGCCGATCGCCCTTTCACGTTTGGAGTCCGGGACAGCCGCAGCCGGACACACCTTGGGAAGCGAGGATCGATACGCTCATGGAAGAGCAAATGCTCGCTACCGAGCCCGTCGCACGAGAGACCCTGTTCGACGAGATCCAGTCGCTGGTTGTCGAGCATCTTCCGGTCATCGATCTCGTAGTACCCCATGCGCTTCTCGGCGTGACGAGTCGCGTGGGAAACCTCAGACCCACGCCGTTCTGGGACCCGGCTTGGAATAGCGAAGAGCTGTACCTGCGTCCCGGAACCAAAGAGAAGTCCGAATAGACGGGGGGGAACCCCCATATGTTTCCCCGGTGATCTCTGTCACTGACTGATTTGAGCCGAACAATTACGTTCACCATCCTAAGGTCGAAGTCTCTGGAAGGTGTGGGTTTGGAAGTGGTCCAAGAGCCCCACGCCGGAACCATGGGGAGGTGCTCCAAGAGGAAGGATCGTGGGTAATCTCCAATAGGGCTGGAAGGGCCTGGACCGGGGGTTTCTCGAGGCTAGTTATTCCGAGACCTTCATACGCATTCATGAGCCGTTTCTAGGAATCTTCCACCCGCGTTACCCATCGTTTCCTCGCATCAACTCAACCCTTAACTTCGGTTCGGTCTAGGGCATGCCGCCGAAGGCGGCTCTATCATCCCGGTCCGAACTTGCTTGGCGCATCCCCGATGGTCGCCAGGCGTCTCGAACGGAGGTGCCTATGTGTCGCGGGATTTTGTGGGTCTAGTTTTCTAACTGTAAGATATTAGACATTCAAACAAGATGAGCTAAATCATCGTCAATGAAAGGAAAAACAATGGAAACCCGTAACGAGACCATCGAAATCGTAGAACTCACCGTGGAAGAGCTCGAAGAGCGTACGGCCGCCGGCATCATTTTTGGCGGATAGTCGTTGTCGAAACTCAATGAGTAACGCCGCTCGTGACCCGTTTCACGGGTCCGAAGGAGCAAAGAGATGAATCCAGGAATCCTTTGGGTATAGACGGGGGCGAGATCAGCCATCGTCTTCCCGATCTACCTGATTGTTCGTAGTTTGTGGGTGGGGGCCGTGCGAGCGGCCCCCACGTTCGTTTCATGCCCTCCGCTTGACCGCACTGGATCGCTGTGCTAGTATCCCTCTCTCCTTTAAGGTCGCTTGCTCTCATTGTTGCTGTCATAAACCCGGTAAAACGGGCGCAAAAAGACGATTCACCCGGACTCTTAAGTCGAGTGTTCTTAACGTTCTTAACTCTTTCGACCGGGGCTCTTCCTCTTTGCGAACCGAGTTGGTGTGACAATGGACTGGCAGGATCGGCCAGCCAAGGTCGTGCTTTACATCGCGGCGGTCGTCGCCGTCGCCCTCCCGGTCTTCGTGTGGGCCATCTGGCAGCTTGTCCGTTTGACGGACGTCTACTCCTGGCGGGACTGGGTAGCGCTCGCTTCCCTGACCGCGGTCGCAAGCCTCAGCTCCAAGTGGGTCGTCCGGATACCGCGGACACAAACCTGGATGGCGGTGGCGGACTGCCTGATCCTCTCCGTCACGATGATCTACGGCGTTGCTCCCGGAATCCTGGCCAATGGGCTCTTCCATCTCGTGGGCTACTGGTTCACTACCAAGAAGAAGCATCTGGCTCATCGCGCCGAGAACCTGTCCTGGAAGACGAGCCAGGCCGTCTTCAACGCCGCCTCCGGTGGCGTGTTCGCGTTCGTTTACGGGCATGTCTATTGGGCGTTCCCAACGCCGTCAGACGCCTACCAAATGATTGTCCCGGTCGTGCTGCTCGGGGGAACGTACTTCTTGGTGAACTCCGCTTCCATGCACGCCATGATGGCCGTGACCGGCCGGAGCGGCTTCTGGAAGCTCTGGAAGGACAATCTTCCTCTCGTGCCTCTTTATTTCCTTGCCTCGGCTTCAGGCGCCGCGGTCATTTACTTCTTCCATCGAGTGGCGGGACCCTGGGCGTTTCTGCTCGGTCTTCCGATCCTGCTGGTCGTCTATTACGCCCATCACTTTTACAACGAGAAATATGAGGATCTGAGCCAGCTCTACTTCCAGACCGCCGAGGCGTTTGCCCTCTCCATCGACGCGCTCGAGCTCCACACCGATCATAAGCACCATACGAGCACCCACATTCATCGCACCCGTCTGCTGACCCTTGCGTTGGCGCGAGCCTTGGGGGTGGACGACAAGACGTACGAAGGGCTCTGGTTCGCCTCGGTCTTGCACGACGTAGGCAAGATCTCGATTCCGACCTATATCCTGCACAAGCCGACCCGGCTCACCGAGCGGGAGTTTCAGAAGATGAGCACGCATCCCGCGGTGGGTGCCCAGATCCTCGCCTCCATCAATTTCCCGGTGCCCGTCATTCCCTCCGTCAAACACCATCACGAGAACTGGGACGGGAGCGGCTACCCCGACGGCCTGAAGGGGGAGGAGATCCCCTTGGGCGCCCGGATCATGTCGGTGGCCGATTGCTACGAGGCACTCACCGCCCGCCGCGTCTATCGGCGGTCCTTGGACCGGGAGACGGCCCTCTCCATCATGAAGCAGGAGCAGAACCGGTTCGATCCACGGATTTTCAACAAGTTTCTGGAGATCGTGGAAGACCTCGACGAGCAGCTGAGGCGGTTGGAGGTTCGCGAGCTGACTCCACCCAAGGAGCACCGGGACAGGCGGCGCATGCCGGACATCGTGGGAGTGCCGCAGGCACCTGCCTTCGGCGGCTCGATCTCCGAGCCTCAGCGGGAAGTGTTCACGCTTTTCGAGATTCTGCAGACGATCGGCAATTCATTGTCCCGGCCCGACACGCTGACCATCATCGCCGCCAAGATCGAGAAGATCATCCCCTTCACCACGCTCGTGATCTACCTGGTGGACGATCGCCAAGGAACTCTGACGCCTGCTCATATCGCCGGTCACAACCAAGACGCGTTCCGGGAGCTCTCGATCGAGTTCGGCACGCGGTTGGCGGGCTGGGTCGCCGCCAACAATCGCATGCTCTACAACGTGCATCCCGGTCCCGACGTGATGCTTCTTCCCGAGCAATTCCGAAAGGCTTACCACAACTCCATCCTCGCCCCTCTGGTGCACGAGGAACGACCCCTGGGAACGATCGGTCTCTATTGGTCGGAAAGCGAGCGTTACTCCCATGACCATGTCCGATTGATGGAGATCGTAGCCAACCGTTCCTCGATCGCTCTCTACAACGCCATTCGGTTCGAGGAAACACAAGAAGACGCCTTCACCGATCGGCTGACCGGTCTCGCCAACTCACGTTTCCTCTACATTTTCTTCGAGCAGACGCTGTCCGAGGCCAAACGCTACAACGAGCCCCTCACGGTCATCGAGATGGACCTGGACGATTTCAAGAGCGTGAACGACCGTTTCGGCCACCACGCCGGGGACCGCTTCCTCAAAGAGGTCGGTCGCATCCTGAAGGCCCAGATGCGGGATAGCGACGTGCTCGTCCGATACGCCGGCGACGAGTTCATCGCGGTCTTGCCAAAGACGACGATGGAAAGGGCGACTCAGTTCTCGAATCGCTTGCAAGAAGTCGTCGAGACCACGGCCATCGACGTTGGGATCGGCAAGATGTTGAACGTGGGCATTTCTCTGGGGCTTGCCTCCTATCCCACCGACGGATCGGATCTCGAGTCGCTGCTCATGGCCGCCGACCGGAACATGTACGACCAGAAGAGTCGCCGCAAGATTCGTCGCCGGAAGCCGGAGGAGGAGTCGTCCGAAACGCAGCGTAGCCTCTTCGGTGCCGATGAAAAGAGGAATCGGCGGGCGGTATGATGGCCCTCCGTCTTCGGTCCGCCGAGTGGTTGCCCGCCTCACCCAAGCATAGGGTGGCATGGTCCGTGTCGTTCTAACGAGACTACTCGCTCTCGTTCCTTTGCTCTTGGGAGTGAGTTTCGTTTCCTTCCTGCTCATCCAAGCCGCACCCGGGTCTTTCGTGGACCGCCTGCGCGTCGACCCGGGGATCCCACCGTCGACCGTCGAAGCGCTCGTGAATCGCTTCGGGTTGGACCGGCCCTGGTATCGACAATATTTCTCGTGGCTGGGCGGGGCCCTACGAGGAGACCTCGGAATCTCCCTCGCTTACCGGCGGCCGGTTGGAGAGCTACTCGGTGAAGCCATGGCGTACACCCTGAGCTTGGCGGCGGCCGGGCTCATCCTTGCCTCCCTCGCTGGTACGGCGCTCGGATTGCTGGCGGTGATGCGTCAGGGACGGATGCTGGATCGCGTTCTGGGGTGGTTGGCGCTTTTCGCGGTCTCCGTGCCGACGCTCGTCGTCGCGTTGGCGGCCCTCGGGTTGGCGTCGGCGACGGGGCTCTTGCCCTTTGGCGGCGGATCGGAGACGGGCGTGCTCGACGCGCGCATCGTCTTACCGACTCTCATTCTGAGCACGGGGATGTGCCCCTTGTTCTTTCTTCAGGCGAGAGGTGGGCTCCTCGAAGTCCTTCCCGCGGATTTCGTCCGTGCCGCGCGCAGCCGAGGGTTGTCGGAGACCAGAATACTCTTTCGGCACGGTCTGCGGCCGTCCTTGGTTCCGCTCATTTCTTTTGCGGGGGCCTCCGTGACGAGGTTGCTCAACGCGGCCTTTATCATCGAGGTCGTCGTGGGGTGGCCGGGAGTAGGCCGGCTCGCTCTCCAGGGACTACTTGCCCGGGACCCGTTTTTGATACTCGGCGTGCTGGTGGTTGGCTCGACTCTCATCCTTCTCGCCAATCTTGCGAGCGATTTCTTTCTCGGCGTCGTCGATCCTCGCATCCGAATCGAGGGCGCATGATGGCTCGGGCGGTGGCTCTTCTCGGTGCGTGGACCGATCGACGGGTGCGGGCGGGCCTGATGGGGCTCGCATTCTTGGCTGCGACCGGCATCGCGGCGTCATTCCTCGCGCCCTACAGCCCGCGGACTCAGGATCGCGATGGCTTTCATCGGCCGCCGTCGCTACCCGGCGAGGGCTGCTCGGTTCGCTGGCTCGTCGAGGACGAGTCCGGAGGAATGCGTCTTTTCGGGTTTACCGGGTGTCGGGTGTATCTCCTGGGAACCGATGCCCTCGGGAGGGACGTGCTATCGCGAATCCTCTATGGCGCGCGGGTCAGTGTTGGGTCGGCGTTTCTCGGAGTGATCTTCGCGGTCAGCTTGGGAGGCTTGGTTGGAACCGCCGCTGCGATGGGCGGCGGCGTATGGGACTGGGTATTGATGCGTGGCACGGAGCTCGTTATGTCCCTGCCCGCACTCTATCTCATCCTGGCGGTGCGGAGCGCCTTCCCGGACGATGTCGAGCCGGCCTGGTCCTCCTTGATCTTGATCGCGTCGCTCGCCCTCGTGGGATGGTGCGGTGTGTCTC
>JBOGJF010000564.1:0-3074 GCA_050747785.1 Vicinamibacteria bacterium | reverse complement strand
GTAGAGAAAGAGCTCGGGCGCTTTCCGGGCGACGACGAAGGCGGCACGGCCTTCGAACGTGACCCGCTCCAACTCGGTGTGCCAGAGTAACCGGTAAGGCATCACCATCATCACCGCCGCGACGAGGATCATCAGTATCGTCGCCCCCTTCATGAGACGCACCGAATTGGGAATCATGCGAGCCCTCAAATACGGAAAAACGATGGCGGCCAGTAGAGCCAATAGGAACAATAGAAGAGCATAGAGCCGCGTGCGAAGAATGTGCTGGCTTGCAAAGTCAGGGCTCAGAGCCGATAGATCGACGCCGATCATCGAAGTCGAAGAGAAAACTCGGTCCATCGCCTCATTCACGTCGTGAAACATCCAGCCGAGGACGACGATCGAACAAGTACCCAGCAGAAAGTAAACCACGGCAATGGCTATGGGATCCAATCGATCGAGTAGCTGCCTTCTTTTCCGAGCCAGCTGATTCACGACGTCGCGCAAGGTCCACCTTCTAGACAACAGGATGAAGACGGTCGCCCCCAATAGGACGACGATGACGGGCTCGATGCTATCCCACAAGTAGTAGGCGGCCGGGATCATGGCCCGGACTCCCCAGATGAAATAGTCGAGCAAGGACTCGGATACGAATTCAGGAGGAACCCAGAGTGTGACGTTGAAGTTCATCGAGGTCGCGAAGCCCAGGAACGTGAGGCTCACCACGACCGCGCCGAGAGCACCCGTCCAGGATAGGACGCGTCTCCAAATCGAAGGCGCGGTCTTTTCGGTGCTTGGCAGGGCGGTCTTGAGGGCTTCCGCGCTTTGCAGCCGGCGCTCCGGATCGGGTACGAGCGACCTCTCTACCGCCGCCACCAAGTCATCGGGGAGATCGGGCCGGGCGTCAGAAAGAAGAACTTGCTTCCCCCTTTGGTGCGCCTCGCGAAGCTCTTCCGCGGTATTCGCTCTGACCGGGTACGTCCCGGTCACCATGTAATACAGAAGCACGCCGAGGGAATAGACGTCGCTTCGAACGGAGGCCTTGTCTCCTCGGAACAGCTCGGGAGCCATATAGAGCGGCGTCCCGACGGGTCTCCCCGGTGAGCCGTCCCCGGTCCGCGCGGCGCGACTGGTGCTGAAGTCCATCAGCACGACGCGACCTCCCGACTCGCGCATGACATTGGCGGCCTTGACGTCACCGTGAATGAGGCCCTGGGCATGAACCGCGGTAAGGGCGTCGCACAGATCGGAGCCGATCGAGGCGGCCTCTTCGGCGCTCAAGGGTCCCCGTTTCGACATCAGTGCCTGAATGGTTTCGCCGTCTACGAATTCCATCCAGAGAGCCACGCGGCCTTCATGCTCGTCCGCGCCGTAGACGGTGACCACGTTGCTGTGCTTGACCTGGGCGAGGTTCCTACCCTCTTCCATAAGGGCTCTACGGATCTCCGGGCGGGCGGGACTCGCAAAGTGAAAGAGCTTCAAAGCCGTATCCCGGTTGAGGTGCGTATCGCGAGCTCGAAACACGGTGGCCGAAGCACCCGCGCCCACCTTCTCGGTGATCTCGAGATGACCCCACCGCTTCGGGAATCCACCCGCGACGAGCACCGCCTCCCGTTCGACCGTCGGCGCGGCCGAATCACCGAGTGCCTGGCCCGGCCGCTCGAGCATACGGCTCACCTCGGCAACGCGGGCAATGTCGCGAAGAGCGAGGATCAGTTCCCTCTCATCGGCGCTCGCGGCATCGAGCTCGGCCAGCCAGTCGACGGCACCGGACTCCAGGACCCGTTCCGCAAGGCCATCCAACCGTTGGCTCGCTCCGCTCATGAGTCGCGCCTCGCCAACTCTTGTGCGAGACGAAAGAGCGCTCGCTTCACCGCCATCCTCGTGGCGTCCTCTTTGATTCCAAGCTCCAACCCGATCTCCGCGTAGCTCAGGCCGTCCTCGAGCCGGGCGGTAATCGCATCCTGCTCTCTCGGCTTGAGCCGCTCGAGCGCGGCTTCGTATTGCTCCACCCTTTCCTTCCCGATCGCGGCTTCTAGCGGGGAAGGACCTGGATGGACGATGCCACCGGCCGACGCGTCAGCGGACGGTCTCCGGTTGGCGCGGCGAAGCTCGTCGAGGATCCGGTTCCGGGCAACCCGGCGCAGATAACCACGAAAGGCGCCGCTGTGCTCCGGATCGAAGTCGTCGAGCCTGTGGACGGTCGAAAGCAGCGTGTCCTGGACAATGTCATCGGTCTCGATCATCCCTCGCGCCGAGCTCGGCACGCGGCCCCGGGCCCATTTCTGAAGCCGAGGGAGGTAGCGCGCCATGAGGACCTCCCGCGCTTCGAGGGAACCCGACTTGGCCTGATTCAGGAGATGAAGGGTGGAGAGGGAATCCAAACGCTTGGAATCCTCGGTTGAAGCCATGATCGCTGGCGGCTCGGCGGGACAGGTGCGAGAGAGCGTCTGAATGTTCTGCCCGAGGCCGCCATCTTAGACCATTACAAGGGTTTATTCAAATCTACCTTCAGAACGTCAATCGTGAAATGGTCTACCGCATCCAGTGATAACACCGCCCCGACCCCTCTTGTTCGGTTCCACCGTCACCCGTCGTTGGGATGAGTAGATGCCCAGCTTGGGCCGCGAGGTGAACCATGGCAAGCCAGAGGCGGGGCCGCGAGATCTTCGAGTCCCAGCTCCCCCTCGTCGAAGAGCTGATCGGCCGAGTGTCGACGGGTCATCGGCTCGATCGCGAGGAATCGGAGGAGTTCTCTTCCTTCGTGATGCTGAAGCTCATCGAGAACGGATATGGAAGACTTGAAAAATTCAAAGGCGACAGCAGCTTACGCACATACCTCACCACCGTCGTCGAGCGCCTGTTGCTGGACTTTCGCTGCCAGAAGTGGGGAAAGTGGCGGCCGTCCTCTCGGGCCAAGAAACTTGGACGGGCCGCCACGCTCCTCGAGACCCTTCTCTACCGGGATGGCTTCAGCTTCCCGGAGGCCGAAGGAATTCTTCGCCGGAACCACGGAGTGTGTGTATCCACGGAGGAGCTGCGACGGCTCATGGACGATTGCCCGGTCCGCCCTCGCCGGCGGTTCTTGAGAGAGG
>JBOGJF010000563.1:0-2752 GCA_050747785.1 Vicinamibacteria bacterium | reverse complement strand
CTACCGTGGAGACTCCGATGTTGAGGCGGAAGAGTCCGCGAGTTAATAAGAAGAGCCGAAAACGCAGCCGGCCGGCTCGCACGCCCGATCCGCGCTTGATGGCGACGGCGATTCGAGACTTCCTCGAGACCGCGGGTATCGACGTCAGCCAGCTGCAGCTCCGCGACACTCCCGAGCGCGTGGCTCAGTCATGGAGTCAGGAGTTCCTCGACGGATACGGCGCCGATCCGGCGCTTATTCTGCAAGACAGTTTCGACGCCGACGGTGAGCCCGGTGAGAGCACCTCGGGGTTGATCCTGGCCAAGGACATTCCCTTCCATGGACTCTGCCCTCACCACTTGCTTCCATTGCAGGGCCTGGCACACGTCGGTTATCTCCCGAATGGCAAGCTCGTGCCCTTCTCCAGTCTGGTCCGACTGCTGGATTGCTTCGCCCACCGGCTGGAGGTTCAGGAGACCGTCACCAAGCAGGTCGCGGAGGCACTGATGACCCATCTCGGCGTCAAGGGCGCGGCCACGTTTCTGGAGAGCGAGCAAACCTGCATGACCCTTCGCGGAGTCAAGAGGTTGGGCACGCGCATCGTGACCAGCCACTTCGCGGGGGCTTTCGAGACCAGAGCGGATCTGCGCAGCGAGTTCCTTCGGAGCCTTGGCAAGTTTGAGCAAGAGCAAGACTCAAGCGACGTTTAGCCCCAAGGTCGCCATCGTAACCGGCGCCGGCCGCGGCATCGGTCGCGCCACCGCCATCGCCTTCGCTCGGCACGGCATGGCCGTCGCTCTCGCCTCCCGGCGGCCGGCGGATCTCATGGCGGTCGAGGCGGAGATCCAGGAGATCGGCGGCCGCGCACTCGCTGTGCCTACCGATGTATCCGTCACCGCGGAAGTCGAGCGTCTCGTCGAGGAAACAGACCGCACGCTGGGCGACATCGACGTCCTGGTGAACAACGCGGGCGTCGTGGAACCGAGTCCAGTGGTCGCGACCAGCGACGAATCGTGGGATCGCGTGTTGGATGTGAACCTGAAGGGCGCTTTCCTGTGCTCCCGCGCGGTACTGCCTCACATGATCGAGCGCCGGCGCGGACGCATCCTGAACGTTTCCTCCATCTCGGGCCGACTCGGCACGCCTCAGCTCGCGTCATACTGCGCATCGAAGTGGGGCCTCATCGGTCTTACCAAGGCCGTCGCGGAAGAGACGGCTCCGCACAACGTGCAGATCGTGGCCGTCTGTCCGGGATCGGTCGCCACCGAAATGCTCACCAAGGGGTTGCCGGGCGCCAAGCCGGACATGACTCCCGAAGCGGTGGCCTCGCTCCTGCTCTACCTGGCAACATTAGCGCCGGACGCGATGAACGGATCGGCGATCGATATGTTCGGCTAGGCGGGAGGATGATACTCCACCCTCAGCAAGGCCCATCTCGCCATCAGGAAGAAATTCACGGCGAAGCAGGCGGCGCCCCCGAAAACAAGTCCCAGAGAGACGACGAGTATCTCGCCGCGCTCGGCCAGGATCCCGGCGACGGTCGCCACCACGCCGGTGGTCAACAAAAAGTTGGAAAGCACGCGCAATCGATTGTTGTAGAGCGATTTCATCCCCGGCACCGGTTTTTTCCCGTACTCGGGTTGGAAGCGCTCCTGCCAAACCCAGATCGGAAATAGCTTGAAAGCCACGGTGGCGATGGTCAGAACGAACCAGCCGAGAAAGCCGGCATAGCCGTAGGCAAACTGAAGTCGGATGCGGAAGGGGCTCTCCGCTGGCGGCACGTCCCACGCAAGAAGAACGCCGGCCACCGAAACGCCGCACAGAATGACGAGTGGCGTGACTTCCCACTCGCGAGCTCTCCCTGAGACGAACGCGCGCACCGGTCCCCACGCGTGCCAGAAAACGGCGACCAGCAACAACAGGGCGCAGAGTCCCTGGCCGCGCACATCCGCCAAGAGCGTTGCGGCGAGCCCGATGGTGCCGACCTGCATGAGCCAGAACCGAAGTGGTAGCGTGCTCTCGCGGCCCTTGGTCGTCGGGACGAGCTTGAGCAGGAACCCGAATATCATCATCGTCACCCAACCGATTCCCGCCAGGTGGACGTGCGCGAAGAGATTCGAGGTGAACCGACCGGCGAGGACTCCCGTCCCGCTCGCAAGACTCTTGTTGAATCCGAGCAGGGCTCCCAGCGACGCGGCCAGGACGAGATAGACCAGCGACGCGGCGACATACCGCGCCACCCAGTCGTCCATTCGGGCTCGCTTCCAAATGGCAGAAAAGTTGTAGAGCTGGACGATCGCCGCCGCCACGACCAACAACGTAGCCCAGGCCAGGCCGTTCCATTCGGCGATCCAGAAGTGATAGACCATGCCCGAAGCGCCCACGAAGAAAAGCAGGAACTGAGCCCTCGCCAGGCCGGCGGACCGAGGGCTCACGTCGAGGCTCATCGGTGCGAGCTTCAGCAGAACGCCCATCATCAGGGAGGTGACGAACCCGAGCGTGACGAGGTGGGTCATCGCCAGGAATTCGGAGGAATAGAAGTAACCGAGAAACTGGCTATACCGCACCCACATCCAGAGCGTGCTCCCCAACAGGGAGAGCATCGCGGTCAGAATGAAGGGCTCGGCAATTCGGGAGGGCCGCTCGTGCCTGCCCTGGATGGCCGCCACGGGTTCAGTTCATGGTCGCGACGCGCTCTGGCTCGATGTAGTAGAGCACCCTCGTCTCGTTCGGGCTGCGGCCGGGGTACCGATCCTGTCCCAGGTACTTCTGC
>JBOGJF010000562.1:0-2878 GCA_050747785.1 Vicinamibacteria bacterium | reverse complement strand
CGTGATCGGAGAGCGTACCCGAGACAGGCTCCAACCTTTCGAAGCGGTAGTCGGTTTGAGAGAGGAAGAGGAGCTTCGTCGTCTCTTCTTCATGAATCTTCAGATAACCTCGGACGGCGAGATCGATCACCGTAGAGACGATGTCGGGCGTGTCGATGGTCTCGTCGACCAGGCTTCCCATTTCCGCCGGCGAGAGGTCGGCGGGTGGCTCGTACTGCACGACGATGGGAGTCAGACTCCCGGGATCCCGCCCGATTCGCAAGTAACGCCACCACAAGATGCCGAGCGCCAGGATGGGCGCGAGCCCAACGAGGAAAAAGAGGATGTTGTCCGCGACCGACCACCAGAACTCCTGCCAAGCTGGGGGTGGTTGGAGGATTCCTTTCGGAAAGCCCAGGACTACGGTGAGGCCCTCTCCCTGGCCGAGATTGACGACCCGGGCCACGTAGTCGCGCTCGGTCACTTCCTCGGTGGCGGTGGTTTGCCTCGATCCCCAACGGCCGGTGAACGTCTTGTGCATCAAGCCTTGGACGTCCATGTCATCGGGCAGGGGGACTCGAACGCTCGCGCTATGAATAGGCCACTCCCACTCGGTCCCGGTGACGTTCCAATAGAGCTCGTCGTGATTCTCGAAACGGTTGATGGCCCTCTGGACACGGTAGGTGATGGCGTAGGTGACTCTTCCGCTCACGAATCGGTTGGGGTCGCCGATTCGAATGAAGATGTCATGACCCTGCCGGCTGGCGGTGAATGGAATAGGCTGATTCTCTCCGTCGTCGACGTCCAAGACGCGTAGACGGATGGAATATCGTGCGGGAACGGTGAACCCGGCGAGCGTCTCGGTGCGTTCGTATTCGACGGGGATGGTCCGGAAGATACCGTGTTTTTCGAGGTCGCCGAAATCGACCTCGATGGTCTCGGTGACGAGGAACGAGCTGTCGCGGTCGAGGAGGATCGATGCGTCGAACCGGAGGATCTCGATCGCTGAGGCGTCATGCGCCAGTGCGAGGAAGCAGAAAGGGAAGACGCACGCGAGCGGTGCTTTCGTGCCCACCGTCGTGCCCGTCTCGCTAGAACGCGACCTTCACGGGCTTGCGGTCTTCCTCCTCGGCTTCGAAGAACGCCCGCGGCTGGAAGCCGAACGTGCCGGCTATCACGTTGGCGGGAAACACCTGTTGCCGGGTATTGAAGTCGCGAACGACGGCATTGTAGTAGCGGCGGGCGTTGGCGATGTCACTCTCGATGCGGGAGAGATCGCCCTGGAGCTGGATGAAATTCTGGTTGGCCTTGAGATCGGGGTAGGCCTCGGCGAGTGCGAAGAGCTGCCGCAGCGCGGCGGTCAGCGCGTTCTCCGCCGCCATCTTCGCGTCGGGGGAGGGGGCGCCCATCGCCTGGTTCCTCGCCTGGATCACGCGCTCGAGCGTGTCCTTTTCGTGCCTCGCGTAGCCCTTGACCGTCTCGACCAGATTGGGGACGAGGTCGTAGCGCTTTTTGAGCTGGACGTCGACGTCGCTCCACGCGTTGTCACAGGTGTTGCGGAGACCGATCAGGCCGTTGTAGACGGCGATCGCCCAACCGATGACCAGGACCAAGGCGCCGGCCGCGATGCCGAGGACGATGAGCAGCATGCCCATGGGGGACCCCTCCAGACGGTGCGGACCTACCGCACCCGTCTGTTATTGTAGTTGAAGAGGGGATCCTCTTTCTAGCAACGGTTTCGAGCCTAACGCTCGAAGGGGAATACTCGCTTCCAATCCCGTTTCATGTCGACGACCGTCCAGCCTCTGGAAGCGGCCTCGTCCAGCCCCCGGTCGAGTCGGCCGATATGCGATTCCCGGTCGTAGGCCCATTCGCGATCGGCGTCGGTGTGACGGACATAGAGACAAAAACGTGGGCCCGCACCGGCCGCGGTCCACTGCAGCATCTCGAGATCCCCATCCGAGTTTCCGAAGGCCATCAGGGGGCGGCGCCCGATGTGCCGCTGTATGCCCACCGGCTTTCCCGCTTTGTCGTCGATGAAATCGATCTCGGGTAGGCGGGCGAGGACCGGCCGTCCGTCTCGCATCTCGAACCGAGTCTTGATGCTCGATCCGATGACTTGCTCGGGCGGGATGCCGTAGACCCGCTCGGCCCAAGGACGCATGAACTCGATGCCGCCGCCCGAGACGATGAATGTCTTGAAGCCGTTCGCCCGAAGGTACGCCAGGAGCTCGAGCATGGGCTGGAAGACCATCTCGGTGTAGAGCCTGCCAGTGGTTGGATGCCTCGCAGTCCTCGTCCACTGCCGCACGATGTCTTCGAACTCTTCGGTGGTGTTTCCTGCGTGCGAAGCCATGGCCAGATCGAGAAGCGCATGCTCGCCGCCTGCCAGAACGGACTCGAGATCGTTCTCGAGCACGCCCTTGAAAGGCTGCTGGTCCTTCCATTCCGGATGTTGAGGCGCCGTGGCTTTCACGCGGTCGAGAGCAAACGCTAGCTGGAAATACATCGGCTGCTCGCTCCAGAGCGTGCCGTCGTTGTCGAAAACGGCGATCCGCTCGGGGAGTGGCACGAAGCGCGGTCCGCCCGCGGTCGTCACGTCGGCCACGAACCGAACGATGGACTGTTTCACCGCACCGTCGTTCCACGACGGCAACGAGTCCTGCGTTCCCGCGGGCCGCGCCGCGGCCAGAGCCGCTAGCGCGAAAGTAACCCATCGTGGCAAGAACGAGGGGAATCGGCGGCGGATCATCTCATCTCCTGCTGGAGCGGTATCCTGGAGCGCAGGGCCCGGCGCCCCCTTCCCCGAGTTCATCGACCTCCCTGCGGTTACCTGTTCCCACCCCCCGTGCTCGCAAGCTGGTTCATGACCTGGTCGAGCGAGAAGCTCGCGGGCTTC
>JBOGJF010000561.1:0-3576 GCA_050747785.1 Vicinamibacteria bacterium | reverse complement strand
CGCTCAAAGTATCGATGTTTGTTCCCGCCGAGCTCGTCCACGTGAGCGGCGTGAGCAAGGGGAAGGGTTTTGCCGGCGTGGTCAAACGCCATCATTTCCGAGGCGGTGCAGCAACCCACGGGTCGATGTTCCACCGCGCGCCCGGATCGATCGGTGCCTCGTCCTATCCGTCCCGAGTCCTGCCTGGTATGAGGGCGGCGGGACACATGGGACAGCGACGTGTCACCGTGAAGAACCTGCAGGTCGTGGAGGTTAGGGAAGAGGAGAATCTCCTGCTGATCCGAGGCGCGGTACCCGGGGCGAACGGCTCTTACGTGGAGATCTTCAAGAGCGGGAAGATGAGTCGGGTCAAGAAAGCAGACGACGCGAGTCAGCCCGCCAAGGGCCAGGCCGCGAAGCCCCCTAAACCCTCTAAGCCGCCCAAACAAAGCCCGGCCCCCAGTGCCGACAAGAAGTAGCCGAGAAGAATTAATCGATATGCCGAGCGTACCCTTAGTCGATATCGCGTCGAAGAGTCGCGGCGAGCGCGAGCTGGCCGATGCGGTCTTTGGCGTCAAGCCGAACCGTCACCTCATATACGAGGCGGTCCGTCACTTCCTGGCCGGGCGCAGACGCGGAACACACGCGACGAAGACGCGCGGTTTGGTCTCCGGCAGTGGAAGGAAGTTGTGGAGACAAAAAGGCACTGGTCGCGCCCGGGTAGGAAGCATTCGCGATCCTCTTTGGCGTGGCGGTGGCACGGTCTTCGGTCCGAAGCCGCGTGACTATTCATACCGGCTCCCGGGCAAAGTTCAGAAGGGGGCGCTGCGATCGGCACTGTCATTACGGGCGACCAAGGGTGGCATGACGGTGGTGAAGGAGTTCGAGCTCGATTCCCCGAGCACGAAGCGTTTGAAGGAGCAGCTCGAGGGACTGGGTCTCAGCAGTCGCGTGCTGCTCGTCGACGTGAAGCCCAGCCGGGAGCTCGTGCTTTCGGCACGGAATCTTCCCACGGTGGAAGTTCGCTCCGTGGCGGCGCTCCACACGTACGAAGTCCTCGCGGCCAAGCACCTGGTGCTGTCCGAAGAGGCGGCGACGCAACTGGAACAGAGGTTGGGCTCGTGAACACACTCGACGTCATTCGCGGTCCTCTCATCACCGAGAAAACGACGCGTCTCAAGGAGGACGGGCGCACGCTTTGCTTCGAAGTGGCGGTGGCGGCCACCAAGTCCGAGATCCGTCGGGCAGTGGAGCAATTGTTCAGCGTGAAGGTGGCGTCGGTGCGAACCGTGTCGATGCGCGGAAAACTGAAGCGCTACGGCCGGTTCGAGGGCAACCGCCCGGATTGGAAGAAGGCCTTCGTCACCCTCCGTGAAGGGGAAAAGATGATCGAGTTCTTCGAGGGGGTCTAGAATCGGATGCCAGTCAAGAAGTTCAGACCGACATCACCGGGACGGCGAGCTCTCACCGTACAAACGTTCGAAGAGCTGAGCAAGGAGCGTCCGCTCAAGTCTCTCACCGAGCCGAAAAAGAGCAGCGGCGGCCGGAACTCCATGGGAGAGATCACGATCTGGTTTCGAGGCGGGGGGCACAAGCGGAAGTATCGCGCCATCGATTTCAAGAGGGACAAGATGGAGGTGCCGGCGAAAGTCGCGGCTATCGAGTACGACCCCAATCGGTCGGCGCGCATCGCGCGCCTTCACTATGCGGACGGCGAGAAGCGCTACATTCTGCAACCGCAAGGTTTGAAGGTTGGCGACTCGGTGCTTTCGAGCAGCAAGGCGGACATTCTTCCCGGCAACTGCCTTCCCATCGATTCCATTCCCCTGGGCACGATCATTCACAACGTGGAGCTCAAGCCGGGCAAGGGCGGACAGATGGCACGGAGCGCGGGGGCAAGCGTGCAGCTCGTAGCCAAGGAAGGAGCCTACGCGCACGTGAAGCTGCCCTCGGGAGAGGTGCGGATGGTCCACCGAAACTGCCGCGCCACGATAGGGCAAGTGGGCAACCTGGAGCACGAGAACGTCTCGATTGGAAAGGCCGGGCGCAAACGCTGGATGGGGCGTCGGCCTCACAACCGCGGTGTTTCCATGAACCCGGTGGATCATCCCCACGGTGGGGGTGAGGGAAGGACTTCGGGTGGCCGTCATCCCTCGACTCCCTGGGGTGTCCCCACCAAGGGCTACAAGACGAGAAACAACAAGCGAACGAACCGGTTCATCATTCGCCGCAAGCGTCAGAAGTCATAGTTCGGAGTGGGGCGAAGGTGACACCAGAAATGAGGAAAGTCAGATGACGCGGTCGATGAGAAAGGGTGCTTTCGTGGACGCGAGCCTCTTGAGGAAGATCGACGTCATGAACCAGGCGGGCGACAAGAAGGTCATCAAGACCTGGTCGCGTCGGTCGACGATCACTCCGGACATGGTCGGGCATACTCTCGCCGTTCACAACGGCAAGAAGTTCATCCCCGTGTACGTGACCGAGAACATGGTGGGACACAAGCTGGGCGAGTTCTCGCCGACACGGATTTTCCGGGGGCACACGACCAAAGCGGAGAAGGCGGCTCAAGTCGCCGCCGCTGTGAAAGCGGGCGCCGCGGGGTAACGAGAGAGGATCATGGTCGAAGCTAGAGCAACCGCGAGGTTCTTGCGAGGGTCGCCGCAAAAAGCCGGATTGGTCGTGGATCTGATCCGGGGCAAGCGAGCCGCCGAGGCGCTTTCCATTCTCAAGCACACGAACAAGGCGGTCTGCAAGGCCGTGGAGAAGGTTCTTAGGTCCGCCATTGCCAACGCGCAGCAGAAGGCCATCGAACAGGCCAAGCGGATCGACGAGGACGATCTGGTCGTGGTTGCCGCTCATGCCGACCAAGGGCCTTCCTTCAAGCGCATTCGCCCCGCGCCGATGGGAAGAGCGTACCGGATCATTCACCGGACGACGCACCTCACGATTCGGGTTGCCGAGAAGGATCAGGGAACGGGCAAGGCCGAATAGCCTTGCCACGGAGACGAGACCGGAGAGGTTAACCGGAAAGGATTCAGATGGGACATAAAGTTCATCCGTACGGCTTCCGGCTGGGCTACAACAAGACCTGGCGGTCGCGATGGTACTCGGAGCGCGACTACGCGAAGCTGCTGCACGAAGATCTCAAGCTGAAACGGACACTAAAGGCCCGCTTCTCGCACGCGGGCGTGTCGCGCGTGGAGATCGAGCGAGCCGCCAACAAGCTCAAGATCAACATCCACACGTCGCGACCCGGGATCATCATCGGGCGGAAGGGAACGGAAGTCGACAAGCTCAAGAGCGACGTTCAGGCCAAGACGCAGCGCGAGGTCTATATCAACATCATCGAAGTGGCCAAACCGGAGCTCGATGCGCAGCTCGTCGCCGAATCGATCGCACTCCAGCTCGTCAAGCGTATCGCCTTCCGCCGCGCCATGAGAAAGTCGGTGGACGCGACGATGCGTTTCGGCGCGCGCGGCATCAAGGTTCGGTGCTCGGGCCGGTTGAACGGAGCGGAAATCGCTCGTTCCGAGTGGTACCTCAACGGTCAACTGCCGCTTCATACCCTGCGGGCAGACATCGACTACGGTTTTGCCG
>JBOGJF010000560.1:0-3970 GCA_050747785.1 Vicinamibacteria bacterium | reverse complement strand
AGAAGCGGCAGCGCCAGCAATCCCGCCGCTTGCGCCGGCTTCATCCAAGCTCGATGCATCTCGTCGCTCGGGGCTCGGTAATCCGCTCAGCGAAGCCGGTGGAGATCGGCGACCCGGTACGGCCGGGAGCCCCGGGTCGGTAGAAGCCAGATGGCATCGTATCCGGTGGCGTACGCCGCTTCCGGCACCTCGACGGTTCTCGTCATGATGGTGGAGTCCTGCAGGCAAGTTCTAGGGACGAGTGATGTCCCTACCCGCACCTCGCCTCGCAAGTAGCGCACCTGGTAATCATCGTCACAATCGAGACCCACCTGAATGAGAGGGTTGGTCCATGTTTGACCCAGATCGACCCGGAGACCTGCTCCGGAAACCACCTGCGCGGAGTCACCGATCACTCCGAGGCTCAGCCGCCGCCGCCCGTAGTACCGATAGGTTTCGAAGTCGATCCACTTGGAATAAGCGCCGACGTTCATGCCGACAACGGCTACCCAACGTTCCCATGAGAACAGCGGTCCCTGTGTGATCAACCGGAGCCCCTCGTAGAATCGAGACAGGGCTTCATCGTCGAGCGCGTTCGTGTCTCGCTCGAGAGACTCGGGATAGCCGGGAGGGATGGCTCGAGCAAAATGTCCCGGCCTCCAGTTGGGATCGGCTTGAGCCGGAAGTCGAGCCAAGAGCGGATCCGTCAGTCCATAGTAGTCGACCACGCGCACATCAGGGCCCGCATAGTAGCCGAAAAGACCTACGGTGTCCCTGAAGGCAACGGCTTTTCCCCTCTCTTTGGCTTGCAAGCCTTGAAGCGCCCACGGATGGCGGGGCAAGGGAGTGCGCCGGCTCGCTCGGAGAAGCCCCGTGTGAGGATAGTAGTAGGCTCTCTCGTCTGTCACGTCTCGAATATCCCGCACCTCCTCTCGGTCGGCGCCTTCTTCAGCTCCCGTCTGGATCGGCGGATGGGGCGCGGCGAGCCCGACGAGCAGAACCACGCCGAACGCCACCGCACGGATCCATCCATCAAGAGAGATGTCCCGAACCAGTACGAGCACCGCCAAGAAGGCAACCGCCGAAAAAAAGCGGCCGGCCATGAAGTCCCCACCGATAGCAAGTACGTAGACTAGGTACATTGCGGCACCCAGCATCATGATCGAACTTCGTCGCTCCCTCTGCACCGCGACCCAGACGAGCCCGGCGAGGATCACCACGAGTGTGATCGGATCGAGCGCCAAAGAGCTGAGGAAGTACATGCCCCCTTGCTCGATCAGCTCGAGCCGGTCGATACCGGTGCCCAGCTTGGCATAGGCGGTGTTGGGGAAAGGAAAGCCGTAGTAAAAAAGAGAAAAAACCTCCCAAACCATCAGCGGAATCGAACCAAGAAACGCCAGCGCAGCGCCCCGCCGGAAGGGATGCCTCCATGACGCGTCGATCAAGGCCGGAATGACCAGCAGCACCAAATCCATTCGGGTCACGGCAATGAGACTGGCAAGCAGGTAGAGACGCATGGTATCCGGTTCGGTCCATCTGTCTCGCGAATAGGCGAGGAAGAAGACCGCGAGGAGCAAGTGTGCGAGCGGGTTCTCTAGTCCCGACGTCGAATAGTCCACGAAGGCGTTGGAGAACATCAAGACCGCAAGGCCGAACGCTCCCGTCCAGAAATCGCGTGAAGCCGCGAAGGCGAGTAGGACAATAGCGGCAACCGATGAGATTAGGGAAAGGGTGAGCGCCGCATAGTAGAATTCGCCCGTGATCACGCGGAAAGGAAGGAGTAAGAACAGCCAGAGAGGATGAGTGAAGCTCTGGACACGTTCGCCCGGGTTGTAGCGCAGTCCCAATCCGTCGAGGAAGTTTTCCGCGGTGCGGAAGGTGATGTACGCGTCATCGCACAGCCAGGCCGTCCTCAGAAGGATGACCAGGAACAACGATAACGACAGGACGAGCACGGGAAATCCCGACCGTTCCCCCCGCCCGCCCGGGTCGTGCGGACCGTCTTTCATCATTGGAAAATACGCGCAAGTTCGCTGAGAGGTGAGTGTGATGAACGAAAAGGATTCTATCCGTTGGCGAATTCCCGATGCAAGAGGCGTCTGACGAGGCTGATAGTGGCAACTACCCGGATTGACGCCAACGAGCGATGCGCGGACGCGTCTGACGAGGCTGATAGTGGCAACTACCCGGATTGACGCCGACTTACCCCCTCGCTAGAATGGCGTTCGTCCAGTGGCATTGCGACAGTCTTTCCTGATCTTTCTTCCGAGGTCGTCACCCGGCACCAACGATGGGTCATGACTCGTCGCGCGCGAAAGTGGCGGAACTGGCAGACGCGCTGGACTTAGGATCCAGTGGGGCAACCCGTGGGGGTTCGAGTCCCCCCTTTCGCACCATCAGAGAGACGTTCGGTGGACGGCCGAACGAGCTTCCACAGGGAGAACCCGAAGGTTGAAGGCGGAGTGTACTGAAGAGGGCCTGTCCAAGCGGCGACTCGACGTCGAGATCCCCGCGGAGACCGTGAGCCAGGCGTTCGAGAACGAAGCGGCCCGTTTCGGCCGCTCGTTGAAGCTGCCCGGATTCCGAAAAGGGAAAATTCCGAAGGATCTCGTCAAGACCCGTTTCCGCGCGGAGATTCTCGACGAAATGCTTCGGGATCTCGTGCCCCAAGGGCTGCAACAAGCTCTAAACCAGCATGCGCTCCACCCGATCGGGGATCCCAGGATCCACGACCTGAAAATCGAGCTCGGGAAGCCTCTATCCTTCAAGGCCTCCTTCGAGGTCATGCCCAAGATTGAGGCCAAGAACTACAAAGGCTTGAAGGTCGACGCGCCGACCGCCGAGGTGAAGGATGAAGACATCGAGAATCGCCTGCAATCGCTCCGCCAGCAAGCGGCGCGTTTCGATCCGGTCAAAGACCGTGGTGCGCGAGACGGCGACTACGTCGCCGGCACATTGATCGAGAAAGCCGCCGACGGCAAGGGTCCAGCCAGGAAACAGGAGGGTATCCTGATCGAGGTTGGGGCCGACGTATACCATCCGGGTCTGCATGAAACGTTGCAGGGCGTCCAATCCGGAGACTCGGTGAGCACGGACGTCGTGTTTTCCAACGACCACCCCGACCCCAAGCGAGCCGGCAAGGCTTTCTCGGTTCAGATGGAGAAGATCGAGGTGAAGGAAAAGGTTCTCCCCGAGCTCGACGACGAGCTCGCCAAGGACTTGGGGCAGTTCGAGAATCTCGCCGAGCTCCGCGCCCGCCTGCGCGAGCAAGCCGAAGAAGAAGCGCGTCGGGAGGCCGACCAAGAGCTCCGGAACCAGTTGCTGGAAAAGCTGATTGAGGCCAACCCCTTCGACCCGCCCGAGGCCCTCGTCGAGCACGAGCTCGACCAAAGGATCGAAGACATGGTCAGAAGCCTCGTCGATCGGGGGATCGACCCCTCGCGAGCGAAGATCGACTGGCGCGAGTTACGTGAAGGTCAGCGCGAGTCGGCGGTTCGGAGCGTCGCCGCGACCATCGTGCTCGATCGGATCGTCGAACAGGAGAACCTCAAAGAGATCGAGGAAGCCATCGAGAAGGAGATCGAGCGCGGGGCCTCCGCCATCAAGAAGAGCCCTCAGGCGGTGCGTGCCCAGTTGATGAAGGAAGGGGGATTGGAACGCCTTAAACGCCGCTTGCGGAGGGAGTTGGCGGTTGACTTACTCCGCGAAAGTGCTAGAATCAAGAGGGGTTGATGTATTTATGCTGATCCCGATGGTGGTCGAGCAGACCAATCGAGGGGAGCGTGCCTACGACATTTATTCGCGCCTCCTCAAAGACAGCATCATTTTTGTCGGTACGCCGATCGATGACAGCCTCGCCAACCTGGTGGTCGCCCAGTTGCTGTTTCTCGAGGCCGAGGATCCGGAGAAAGAAATATCTATCTACATCAATAGCCCCGGCGGATCGGTCACCGCTGGGCTGGCCATCTACGATACGGTCCAGTTCATCAGG
>JBOGJF010000559.1:0-2098 GCA_050747785.1 Vicinamibacteria bacterium | reverse complement strand
GTGGAGAGCACGGTCGCCGCGTCCTCGGCGTTTCCGAGCGACATCTCCTGGCGGTAGGTCGTGTCAACGGTCGGTATCGCCGGGAAAATCGTACCCGGTAGATCGCCGTCCCGCCCGGCCTTGAACGAGCCCTCGATCGCGACGAGCTCCGGCTCCTCGGGGTCGTCCCCCAGGAATGTCTCGAAGTCTCTGACCGACTCACCGCAGTAGACGACGGTGCCGTCCTGGCGATGGGCGTACCAGTCGTCCGTGTTCTCGCTGCCGCCTTGCTTCTGAACGAGGTCATTAACCACGATACAGGTCACAGCCTCGATGAGCTTGGTCTTGGCGAGCACCTCGACCGTGTTCGTCTCGTTGGCGGAAGCGGCAGCGTACTCCCAGACGTTTCCAATCGTCAACGGGAAATAGGGGTTGGGATTCATGAGGCTCGTGAAATCGTCATCGAAGTTGGCGGGATCGAAGTCAGGCTCGTATCGAGCCTGTCCCAGGGCATTACAGAGCTGACGCCGCGCCTGGCGCTGTTGACGGCAGGCCGCCCCGCCTTCCTTCAACTCCTCTTGAGCTTCGAGGAAACACCCCCTCCGCTCCAACGCGTCCGAGATATTGAGGCAAATGGCCCTGGCGGTGAAGAAGTCGTCTCGGATCTCGGCCAGGCACGCGGAGTACTGGGCGGAAGCCGTCGCGGAACAGAAGCGGCCCGTTTGCGCGGCGTTCGCGGGCACGAGACCCGTCCCCATGGCAAGAATCGCAATGGCAACATTGCGCATCGTACACCTCCTTGGTTCGACACACCGCGAGCGTAGGTGAACGATCTGAAGATTGTCTGAGGATGATTTCCGCGCGGGTTCGTAACCGGCTCACGGCGGTTGGAACGACGAACGTGATGTGAGATGGTTTGCTACGGGCCCCTCTCGACGGGTCTGCCCCGCAACGAGACGGTTGCGCAGCCCACCCACGGGAAACTATTGTCCGAGCGAGGAACCAGGTGAGCATTCGTAACCTCGACAAGATCTTCAAGCCGAGCCATGTCGTGGTCGTCGGCGCTAGCGACCAAACTGCCAGCGTGGGCTATACGTTGCTTCACAACTTGCTCACGACCGGCTTTGAGGGAGAAGTCTTCGCGGTCAATCCCAATCGGGATTCGGTACAAGGGATCCAGTCATATCCGAGTGTGGCCGCGCTGCCACGAACTCCCGACCTCGCGGTGATTGCGACGCCGGCTCGCACGGTGCCCGGCCTCATCCGCGAGTGCGGCGAGGGCGGCATCTCCGGCGTCATCGTCATCTCCGCAGGCTTTCGGGAAGCGGGCGCCGAGGGTAAAACACTGGAAGGCCAGGTCCGAGAGACTGGCTCCGCGTTTCCGGGGATGCGGATCATCGGTCCCAACTGTCTCGGCGTCATCGTTCCCCGCCTCGGCCTCAATATAACTTTCACCTCCGGCATGCCCAAGAGTGGCGGCGTCGCGTTCATCTCCCAGTCCGGGGCGTTGTGCACCGCGGTGCTCGACTGGGCTCTCGAGGAGGACATTGGGTTTTCCCATTTCGTATCCACGGGGAACATGCTGGACGTCGATTTCGGCGATCTGATCGACTATCTGAACGAAGACGCGGAGACTCGTTCCATCATCGTCTATGTCGAGTCGATCACGGGCGCCAGGAAGTTCATCTCAGCATCTCGGGCCTTCACCCGCACCAAGCCCATCGTCGTTTACAAGGCCGGGCGGTTCGAAGCCTCCGCCAAGGCGGCGGCCTCACACACCGGAGCGCTTGCTGGGGAAGATGCCGTCTACGATGCGGCTTTCTCGAGAGCCGGCTTGGTACGGATCTTCCGCAGTGACGACATGTTCGACGTGGCGGAGCTCCTCGCTAGGCAACGCTTCCCTCACCGCGACCGACTGGCGATCCTTACGAACGCCGGCGGCCCGGGCGTCATGGCCGTCGACATGCTGGTCAGTCTTCAAGGGAGGCTGGCGCAGCTTTCAGAGGAAACGCTTCGAAAGCTCGATGCCGTGCTCCCCCACCACTGGTCGAAGGGCAATCCCATCGATCTGATCGGCGACGCGCCCCCCGAACGATACGAGCGGGCCATGGCACTGGCG
>JBOGJF010000558.1:0-8838 GCA_050747785.1 Vicinamibacteria bacterium | reverse complement strand
CCAACAAGCGCCTGAACACGGCCTACCTGCTCAAGGAGTCGTTCGGGCAGCTCTGGGACTACGGCCGGGAGGGCTGGGCCCGCCGCTTCTTCGAGCACTGGCGGGCGGCCCTCAAGTGGCAACGCCTACGGCCCTACGAGAAGTTCGCGGCGATGATTGACCGGCACTGGGAGGGATCGCGGCCTACTGCCGCCCAGAGAACAAGGTGCCCTCGGCTTCGTCGAGGGGCTCAACAACAAGATCCGCGTCCTCCAGCGCCGCGCCTACGGGCTCCGCGACGAAGAATACCTGCGGCTCAAGATCCTCACCTGCATGCTGCCGGTGTTGTGACCGCGCTCTCACACCTACAGGTCTTGAAATCACCCACACGACTTCACGAAGACCCTTTCTTCTGTATGCCTCCGACGCCAGATGCGTCGCCCACCTGCGGCCACAAGCCTGCTCATCCCTTTCGGTCCGTAGCGTCTCGGCCGGCTATTGATTGGACCTCTGGCGACGGCCGCGCGCAGCGGCGGCGGCGCTCGTGCATGTCCCTTGATAACATCTCCCGAGTCTGCGAAGTTTAGATGTTGTCGGAAGTCCGGGAGTTCCGTCGTCAGGTTGAAGTGCGGAGCCTTGTCCAGAATACCAAAGGACGGTTCTGATCGATGCGCGTTCGCAAGCTGACGATCGAGAACTACAGAGGTATCGCCAAGGGCGAGGTCGAATTCCTCGGTCACACTCTCCTCGTCGGCGGGAACAACTCCGGAAAGTCGACCGTCTGTGAAGCCCTGGACCTAGTCCTGGGACCGGAGCGCCTCGGCCATCGTTCCATCGTGGACGAGCACGACTTCCACCGAGGCCGGTACATGATCGACGAAGCCGGGAATCCGATCACGATCCGCATCGAGGCACTGCTCGTCGATCTCTCAGCCGAGGCGCGGCGGCGCTTCAACGCGAACCTGAGGCGTTGGGACGAACGACACGACAAGTTCGTAGACGAGGCGGGCGAGGGACCTGAAGCTGCCGACCGTGAGGGAACGTATTGGGCGCTCCCGATCGTATTCCTCGGCCGCTATAGCGCCACGGACGACGACTTCGAGGGCGATACCTTCTTTGCTCACCCCAAGCGCGAGGTGGACCCGACCGACGAGGAGGCATCACGCAGACTCGGCGCCGGACTGACCCGATTTAGCCGAGAGCACAAACGCATGTGTGGCTTCGTGTTTCTGAGAGCACTGCGGACAGGCACGCGTGCGCTCTCACTCCAACGAGGTTCGCTGCTCGACACCGTACTCCGATCGGGTGGCGGCGGCCTCAGCGAGATGTGGCTTCAGACACTTCGTCGGCTCCAGACCAGGGATCGGCGAGATCGACCAGCTCAAGCTGGTCCAGACAGAGATCCGGAATCGCATGTCGCGCTTCGTTGGCCTCGCGCGGGGCGAGGACGCAACGGCGTTCTTCGCATCCGATCTCACCCGCGAGCATCTTCGGGACGTGGTGCGCTTCTTCGTGGCGTCCGAGCAGGGCGAGTTCCTCCTACCGTTCCAGCGCCACGGAACCGGGACAGTTAACCCCAATCCGAAAATAGGGTCGGGATCGAGCGCCTCCTGAAATGCATCAGAGGGGCGGATCCACGGATCAAAAGAGCAGACGTGCCCACGTCACTCTCCGATTCGAGGAGGCCCCTCTGATGCGCTTGAGCGTAGGCACCTTGCGACAGGTGGTCAAGCGGGATTTGCCGATCGCGTTCGTTCCCCAGCAACTCACGTCCTATGGCGGCCTCGAGCTGCTGCGCCGGTACCTGCGGCAGCTCGACCTGCCGCGCCGGCTGCAGGCGGCGTGCGCGGCGCTCGGCGGTGATTACGGCGGCGCCCGGCTCGCCCTGCTGCTCGTGGCGCTGCCGTACGTCGGCGCTCGGCGGCTCGAGCATCTGCAGTACTTGGTCGGCGATCCACTCGTGCGTCGCTTTGCGGGCCTGGCCCGCGTGCCGACGGCGCGCACGGTGAGCAACTGGCTGCGGCGCTTCACGCAGGAGACGCTGCGCCCGCTGGTCCGACTCAACCAGGAGCTCGTGCTCGACACGCTGGCGCGCCTCGATGTTCCGCGACTCACGCTCGATGTGGACGGCACCGTCGTGCGTACCGGCGCCACCGTCGCGTGGGCATTTCGTGGCTTCAATCCCCACCACCGGAAGGACCGCAGCTACTACCCGCTGCTCGCGCACGTCGCGCAGACCGGCCACATCCTGCGGGTCAAGAACCGCCCCGGCAATGTACACGACTCCAAGCAGTCCGCGGCATTCCTGCGGGAGCTCATCGCCGGGGTCCGGGCCCGCCTGGGGCGGCGCGTCCCGCTCGAATTCCGCATGGATGCCGCGTTTTTCCAGCCCGATGTGCTGCGCCTGCTCGCCGCGCGGGGCTGCGCCTACGCCATCAAGGTGGGCTACTGGAGCTGGCTGCCGCTCAAGCAGCTCGCCGCCGACCGGCGTCACTGGCACGCCCTGGCCCCCAGCGTGACGGGCTTCGAGCACCTGCTCGTCATCCCCCAGTGGAAGCTGCGCCTGCGGGTGATGATCTACCGCAAGCACGTCCAGCACGAGAGCCCGAAGAACTTCCAGCTCGACCTCTTCACCCCGGACGATGGGCACTTCGAGTACTACGCCGTCGCGACCAACCTGCCGCTGTCGCTGCCGGCGCTCTACGCGTTCATCGGCGGTCGGGGTGCCCAGGAAAAGACGATCGCCGAACTCAAGGGCGAGTTCGCGCTCGACGTCGTCCCCACCCGCCACTACGGGGCCAACTGCGCCTGGCAGCAACTCAGCATCCTCGCCTACAACGTCGCTCGCAGCTTCCAGCTCGACACCATCGCGACCCCGCGGCCCCGCTCCCGCAAGCGGACCTACGCGTACGTCGTGCGCAGCATGCGCACCTTGCGCTTCCTGCTGATCGCCCGGGCCGGCCGGCTGACCCGCATCGGTGGTCGTAACGTCCTCCGCCTCGCGCGGAACCCGGCCACCGAGGCCCTCTAAACCGATCGTCTGGCGGAACGCTCAGTGGGGTGCCGGTCGACACGCAGAGCGTGAAGCCGAAGACCTTCAAGGTCCAACGGCGCCAGTTCGCAGAGGCGATACTGGGTCGTGCGGTACTTGTTGTAGAGGGCGGTTCCGAGGCAGCAGTGTTTCCGGCGGTCTCGAGCGCGCTTGAAGCAGCCCTGGGCCGGGACAGGTACGACCACTTGGACCTCGCAGGGGTCACGATATTCGATGCAGGGGGCGACGCAATGGTCCCCACGTACGGGCCGATCTTCAAAGCTTTGGGCAAGAGAGCGTTCGCCTTTTACGACAAGCGCAGCAGCCAATTTTCATCCGAGGACCAAATGCGGCTCACCGACTACGACGACGTATGGCAATCGCCATACGACAGCATCGAAGAGCTTCTCGTCCAGGAGGTCCCGGAAGGCGCTTTGCGACGATTCCTCGACGAAGCGAAGGATAGGCGCGACTATCCTAAGACCAAGAAATATTCGCCCTCGATGTCAGACGGTGAGGTCCGTGCTCTCGCGAAGGACGTGCTCCTCGCGCGCAAGGGAGAGGCGCACGCCTACGGCGAGCTCCTGATCGGACACTGTAACCGGGTCCCGGAGCTGCCAAAGACGTTGAGGGAAGTCCTTGAGAAGATTCACCAACTGCTGAATCGGGCTAGACCCGTCAGGGGGTCGGCGGGACCGGCTCGGCACCGACCGGGATTGGCACCAGTCCCGATGATGAAAAAGGGTGATCCCTGGAGCTCTGCGAAAAGCGCCGCGCCATCCTTGATCAGCGTGGGCACGTGCTCGTGTCCGGTGGGCCGGGCTCGGGCAAGACGACCATCGCCCTCCTCAAGGCGAAGCAGCGTTGCGCGACCCTCGAACGAGGGCAGGAAGTCCTCTTCCTCAGCTTCTCACGGGCCGCCGTGAGACAGATCCTCGCAGGAGGCTCGAGCATCTTTTCTATCAAGGAGAGAAAGCTCGTCCAGGTCGAGACCTACCACCGCTTCTGCCTCGATTGTCTTGAAACCCACGGCCGTCTGCTCACGGGCACCTCGGTCCGCTTTCTCGTCCCCGCGCAGGAACGGCTGAGAAAGTCTGTCCACGATGGCGACTGGCGGCAGGAACGCGCTCGGCTCGCAGCCGCTGAGAGCCTGTTCTGTTTCGATCTACTGGCTTTCGGGCGTAGCGAGATTGCTCGAGGAGTGCACCGCGCTAAAGGTCCTCTACGGAGATAAGTACCCGATGGTGATCGTTGACGAGTTCCAGGACACCGACGACGACCAGTGGCGTATTGTTCGGGCGTTCGCGCGGGTCTCCGAGGTCGTCTGCCTTGCCGACCCGCAGCAGAGGATCTTCGACTACCGCGACAACATCGACCCGCAGCGCATCGACATCATGCGAAGAGAGCTCTCGCCGGCGGCGTTCGATCTTGGTTCCGAGAACCACAGGAGTCCGTCGGCAGCGATCCTCCAGTTTGCCGACTGCATCTTGCACAACCGGGCTCCGCTGCCTCGCACCAATGACGTCCATGAAGTACGATATTTCGATAACGCTATCGCGGCAACAGTTCACGCCAACGTCGCGTGGACATTCAGCCGACTTCGAGAATCGGGAATAGAACATCCTTGTGTCGCCGTGCTCTGCCGCACCAACTTGTTCGTAACCCAACTGTCAGGTTTCCTGCTTGAGGAACATACGTTCGGCGGCAAGCAATTCCGACCAATCCTTCACGACGTCGTCTGGGACCCAGACCTTTCAGCCGTGTCGGGGCAGATCATGAGTTCGGTCCTGGAGTGGCCTACCAAGAACCCTGTCGAGGGCACAGCCAGAACGGCGGACCTCGTGTCGGAGTACTTCAGCCTGAAGAATGCCGAAGACCCTTCGAAGTCGGCCGCGAGGAGTGCCCGTCAGTTCAAGGAGGCGTCCGAATCTCTCCGCGCAAGGAAGAAGCCGAAGATCAAGGCCGCGAAGGACCTCCTCGAAGCCGCGGAGCGCGGCTTGGACTTCGGTGGAGATCCCGTCAAAGATTGGTTATCGGCTCGGCGTGTCCTCGATCAGATTGATGCGCTCGGCGAGATCGTGATCGCGTCGAAGATGCTCCGCCTCTTCCGGGCCACCGACATGCTCGCCGAGGGGCTCTCTGACCTCTGGCTCAGCCAAGGACAGTACGGAGGCGCCGCATCCTTTATCAGGCGCACGTTAGACAGGGAGAGGCTCGTGGCCACGGAGCGAGAGTCGAGGGGATGCGTCCTGATGACGATGCACAAGTCCAAAGGAAAGGAATTCGATGGCGTGGTCCTCGTGGAGGGGAAATACCGATCGCCGTTCTTCAGTCACGGAGACGGTCCGCTCTTCGAGAGGAGCAGGCGGCTCCTTCGGGTAGCGATCACGAGGGCCCGTAGCGTAGTCACGATCGTGAGACCCAAGGAGGCCGGTCACTTGTGGGTTAGCGTCGTTAGGTCAGGTGCAGGTGCAGGTCGTACACCTGAACGGAGTGGTGAGAGCCGAGCGATCACGCCCAGTCTTTACTTTCAACGAGTTCGAAGGTGACCGCGGAGAGCCGCTTCACCGTATCGAGGTAACTCGCTCCTCAACGAGCTACTGGAGTTCGCGCAGCGAGTGCGACGCGGGGAGCCTGCTGCGCCGCCGGCTTCCGTTTACGCGCCGGGGCTTCCGTTTAGAGGTCGAACTGACGGACGACGCGACCCGTCACGGGATCGCGCGGCAGCGCCTCGACCACGTCCGCACGTGGTGCGGCGACCGGTGGCAGAGGCGGGCCCTCCAGGACCGGCGGCGACTCCGCTGGCCGCGCGGCGCTCCACACGAGGTCTGGGATGCCGGCGCTACGCCAGACGAGCCACGCAAGGACGATGTAGCCGAATGCCAGCGCGGTGAAGGCCCACGCGAACTCGAGCCGATCTGGAACACTGACGACCGGGGCGAATGCCCGGCGGCGCCCAACGAGTACCTCAAGCGAGAACCTCGGGTCGAGTAGCACGACCAGCGTCTGGTGCGCGAGATATGCGACGAGGCCGAGGAGCAGGGCGCGGCGACGAACGGCGCGGCGCTGGCGCCGAAGCTGCGCGAGCGGAAGGCCCCGCCGGAACCACCGGCGCGTCGTGACGAGCGCGGTCGGGCCGAGGATAAGTAGCAGCAGCACGTTCAGGACGAGCGCGCCCCAAAGAACGACGCTCGGCGCCCTCGACGTCGTGAGGCTCGTCGGCACTGCGCCCGTGGCGACCATCAGCGCCGACGCGACCACCCCGATGACGAGCGCGCGCTGGGGCCACGTCACGCTCCTCCACCTCGGCATGGTCGGCATGTTCAGCATCGCCTCCTAGCTCGCGTCCACCGGGTTCGCTGCCGTCGGGCCCGCAGGAGCCGCCTATCGGCTCTCTCCTCCTGCATATCGGTGAATCGGCCTGACGTCAAATCCCGATGCCGTTGTGGGCCCCGCACCACCTGTATCTCCGGTGATACAGCGCCTGAACCTCACGAGGCACATCGACTTGGCTCCGCGGGCGTTTCGGGCCATCCTCGTCGCGTTGCTGACGGTGGTCTAGTGTGCTCGCCGGTGTCGGCGCGCGCCACTGGACCGCTGCCGGCGCAAGCGCGCTCTTCGACAGTCCTCCCCCAGGATCGCCCTGAGATCACCAGCACGCGACCGCGCGTGCCCCCCGACCCGCCAGTCTAGCCGCGCTCCGGGGGCTCACCGCGTCAAGCGCACTTGGTCCGGCTTGGCGGCCGGTACTGGACCACTGCTGTCGCTAGGCTTCTCCCGTGTCCGTGAACGACATCCTGCTGCAACTCCCTGAGCCCGCGCACCGCTGGTGAGCACGTCAAAGCGGAGAAGTATCCGACCGTCGCGCGTCCGCGACCTTCGAGCTGCTCGGTGGCCTCGCGCGGTTGTGCTCGTCGGACTTGCGATGCTCGAGCTCCTCCGGCCGACGCTGGCGCAAGCGCAAGTGGCGGCGTTCCCCGATCTCATCGCTGCCGCCGCACGTCACGCCGGAGTGCATCCGGACCTCCTGAGCTCGATCGTCTGGGTCGAGAGCCGGGCGTGGCCCTGGGCACTCAACATCAACGGCGTCAGTCTCTACCCCCGGACACGCGCGGAGGCCGAGCGAGTATTGAGCCGCGTCGGCGACGACGTCGACATCGGCTACGCCCAGATCTCGTACCGACACTGGGGCCGGGCGCTCGGTCTGCGCAAGGCCGACCTCCTCGAGCCGTGGGCGAACCTGATCCTCGGCGCGCTCATCCTCCGCCACAGCATGGACCGGGAGGCCGGCTGGGGTGGCGTCGGACGCTACCACTCCGCCACCCCGCACCGGAAGCTGTCCTACGCCCACCGCGTGGCCGCGACGCTGTCGATGATCAAGGCTTCCCGGCGCCCCGCGGCATTCGACATGGTGGGTTCGCGCAGCCCCGCGGGGCGATGACGCGCAAGCCGGACAAACTCTTGAGCGTGTCGCCGGGGCGTGCGTGGTGCGCGCCGCGGCGGCGCGAGCGGTGCGCGGCTCACGCCGGCGGCCCGCCTGAGCCAACAACCGGGCGGATGCCGGAGCGTGGGCCGCATACCGTGCTGGTGACGCCAAAGGCGTCTTGCTCTTTTCCAACCGCATAGGTTCGGCGTTCACACGAACGCCGATAAGGCAGAGGGGCCCACCCTGTGAGAATCCAGGGGTCCCCTCCTGCTCGGCCCCTGCCCTCTTTCCATTCCTCCATCCCGCTCTCGTCGTCATTGCGCGCGTGTGATTCCCGATGGGCGGAGGGGCCGAGCAAGGAGGGGGATCATGACGAACGCTCTCACGGAGCAGTTGATGCGGGCGCTCCCGGATGGAGACGACCCGTTGCAGCGACTCAAACAGCTGGCCCAGGAGATGGGGATCGAGCGGCCGACGCGCCGGACGAAGCGCGCGTTCCTGAGGGTCGCTCAGCGGCTGGGGATCGAGTGCCCGGCCGAGACCCATGGGTCACGGGCGCCGATGCTGGACCTGCCGCCCGCAGCCGAGTTCGTGGTTCGGGCGCAGGAGAAGGCATGGCGCCAGGCGCGCGAGGAGCAGCTCTCTCGCGCGGCCAACCGGCTCCAGCATTCGAAGGTCGGTCTGAAGGTGGCGCTCGCCGCCAAGGACCAGGCGGCGGGGGCGCGCGCCCTGCGAGCCCTCGCCGGGTTCGAGATCGAGCCCGACGACGTTGGCCGGGACGAGCTCGCCTTCGCGGCGTCGCTCACCGACCAGCAGCTCGAGCGTCTCATGGGCAAGGACGCCACGCTCTTACCCGCGCCCGAGGCGCTCGAGCGTGGGTTCCAGGCCACCCGCGGCCGGGCCCGGATCATCCTGATGGGCAACGTCAAGCGACAGAGCCTGGACGGCGATTCGGCACAGCTCCGGTACGAGGTCAATGGCCTCGAGTTGAGCGAGAACGTTGCCCGCGAGTTGCTGGGCGACTACTCGCCGATGGTCGCCCGTCGCGCGGCGATCAAGCGTCGTATGACGAGCCTGCTGGAGTCGCTCTTCCGGGACGGCGAGTTTCCGGAGCGGCTCCCCGACGAACCGTGGGCTGCGCTCGCGTGGCTCACTATCGTCGGCCACCTCAGCCCACCGGTCCGCATGCCGGTCTGTCGGGTCGAGGATGGTCGGTCAGTCCCGATCGATCGCTGGCAGGCGCGGCGGATGGTCGAGGGGGAAGCGCATCGCCTTGGCTTCGAGGTCGGGCAGCTCCAGGCGAGCCTCGAGGTGGCTCGTCGCAACGTGCTGGGTGCATCGATGGAGCGGTTCGCGCAGGCGCTGCGGTAAGGCGTCGGCGCGGGGAACGGCAGACACGGCC
>JBOGJF010000557.1:0-3361 GCA_050747785.1 Vicinamibacteria bacterium | reverse complement strand
GCGCAGGAAAGGGACCAAGAAGCGGAGCTAGAGCTCGACGGGCTCTCGAAGCTCGACCGGAGAACGGGTCGACTGGGTCAAGAGGGCGTCGTCCGTTGCTGGAACGATGCCATCGCGCAGCACCACGTTCTCCCCGGACAGCGAACTGAGGCGAGACCCGGGCAGCACGATACCGACCAAGTTGAGCGGATCGGCGGCCACGAGGCGCACCTCTTCGCCGTCCTTATCGGACCGCCGCACCGAACGTAGTAGCTCGACGGCCTCCGGCAGCGCGAACTGCTCGCCCACCAACCCACCTACGAAGCGGCCACCGCGGACTTCCCCTCTCGCCTCGAGGCGACGCAACACGACGAGCAGATCTCTCCAGGCGGGGGCAAGCGCCTCGCGCGCCAGAATGTCGCGGAACACGACTCCCCAGCGTTTGAGCAATTGACGGGCGAATCGCTCCAGCGGTGCCGGGGCCGTCGGCTCCTCGGCATCCCCCGCCCGAGGGACCGCTCGCAGGAGAGCCCAACGTCCCGCGGCGTGTCGCGGGCGCGCGAGTCTCCCGCGGCCTTCACCGCGCCGCCGCTTGGCGTCGAGCAGCGAGCGCAGGTTCTCGAAACCGTCCGCCGAAACGAGACCAGCGGCGAGAAGCTCCCAGAGAGCGTCTTCCACTTCGCTGGCCAGACGGCTGGTGCCTCGTTTCAGCTCCGCGAAGAACGACGCACCGCGTCGCTCGAGCTCGGAAAGGACGTCGCGCGCGGGATGGGAGAGAGCGGCGTGGCTCCGCGCCAGCGAGTCGGAGCTCCCGACCACCGCGAGCAGCCAATCCGCGTCCTCCCGGAGAAAGAGGGAGAGGGGCGCCACGCGCGTCGGCCGTACGCGTCGGCCGTTTCCGCTACTCTCTTCCACCGAGCCCTCGAAGGCCGGATGGGGGGACAGCCTCCCCCACGCCACTTCCCCGGAGAGGCAAAGACGATCGAGAATCGCCGGATCGTATCGACCTACACGGCTGGGTAGGACCCGCGATTCCCAAGCCGAGGCGGATAGCTCATAGCCCTGGAGCTGTCGGATGATCTCGAGGGTTCCATCCACTCCATGCAGCCGACTCCCCCGGCTCACATGCTGCCACCGGAGAAGGAAACGCATGAAGTCTTGCGTCGTGACCGGCTCGATCTCCTTTCGCAATCTGCCCAGGGTGAGCCGGTGGATCCGGGCCAAGAGTCTCCGGTTGCACCATTCCGTGTCCTTTTCGGATGTGGGCCGCCTCGAGAAACGGCCGCGCAACACCTGCCCCTCCGATTCCAGACGTAGGAGCGCGGCCTGTACGACCTCGGCCGGCAGCGCCAGCGTCGTCGACAGCTCGCTCACCGTGCGCGGGCCCGTTGATTCCAACCAGCCGCGAACGATCTCGGCCGCTGCCCCCTCACGTTCCACCGGCAGGGCCGCGGTGGGCGGTACCGAGTCGATCTCCGGCGAAAAAATACTCCCCGGATGAGCCAGTTTCACGAGCTCCATCCGCTCCGCGGCAACCCAGAACACCTGGCGTGCTGCGTGAAGCGTGGTGCCGCGGCGGGCGCGCTCGAGATCGGCAAACCATGGCCGCCATTCGGTGGTGGGAACGACCGTGGCTAGCGTCAGCATGGCATCGTGTAGCTCGTCCGCGTCCCGGACGACGGGCCAGGATTCCGACTCCACCTCGGCGATCGCGGCGGGATCGAGAGAGCCGGCCTCTTCGACCAACTCCCCAGGCAACGTGCGGCGCATCTGAACTGCGCGGGCACGGCGCTCCTCGAGAGGCGCATCATCGAGATACGCATAGGGGTTCGCGTTCAGGATCTCGTGGGAAAAAGGCGAAGGTTCAGCGGTATCGATGGCAACGGTCCTCACTTCGCCGCTCGCAATCGAGTCCAGGAGCTCCGTGAGGCGCGTCAGATCCATGGCCTCATGGAGGCAATCCCCGATCGTTTCCTTGACCAGTGGATGTTCCGGGATGCGGATCTCGCCGGTCAGGTTCTCCGCGCAAGCCGCTTGATCGGGGAAGACGGCAGCCAAGAGGTCGTCGGAGCGCATTCTCTGTAGAGCCGGCGCCACCTTTCGTCCGCCTGCGAAACGCAGCACGGCGAGGGCCCGAGAGACGTTCCACCGCCACCGCGCCGTGAACATGGGTGTGTCGAGGAGCGCCTGCGTGAGAACGTGCTCGACTGTTTGGGTGTTGAGGAACCCGAAGATGATCTCGAGCGGGAACGCGTGCTGTTCGCCGAGAGAGATCACGATGCCGTTGTCGGTCGCTGCCGCCTGAAGCTCGAAGTTGAACGTGCGGCAGAATCGCTTTCGCAGCGCGAGCCCCCAGGCTCGGTTGATGCGCGCGCCGAAGGGCGCATGCAGCACGAGCTGCATACCGCCCGCCTCGTCGAAGAACCTCTCCGCAACCACGGTCTCGTGCGTCGGGAGAGCACCAAGCGCGGCTCTTCCCGCCCGGACGTATTCCAACGCCTGCTCCGCTCCGCGCTGGTCCAGCCCGCATTGCTCGGTGAGGAACCCGACGGCGGTGGCAACGTCCCGATCGGATGCCGTGGCGGTCTCCTGCCGCACAAGCGAGACTTCGTGGGAAAGCTCTACGGTGCGGCCGGGGGCCTCCCCCCTCCAGAACGGGATAGTGGGCGCCGCTCCGTGAGCGTCCTCGACGCGCACCCGTCCGGTCTCCACCCTTCGTATGCGCCAGGAGCTCGTTCCGAGCAGGAAGATATCGCCCGATAGGCTCTCGACCGCGAAGTCCTCATCGAGCGTACCGACGACCTTGCCTTCCGGCTCCGCGACGACGAGATAGTTGGCGTTGTCGGGAATGGCTCCCCCCGACGTAATCGCAGCCAGGCGCGCACCCCGTCTCCCACGCACGCGGTGGTTCACCCGATCGCGATGGAGATACGCCCGGCCACGGCCCCGTTTCGTCGCCACGCCCTCGGAGAGCATCTCGATCACGTCATCGAAATCGTTTCGATCCAGGTCTCGGTAAGAGTAGGTCTTGTGAAAAAGCGCAAAGAGATCGTCCTCCGCCCAGTCCTCACAAGCCGACGCGGCGACAATCTGTTGCGCGGCAACATCAAGAGGCGACTCGGGAATCTCTAGCCTGTCGAGCTCGCCGCGGTGAATGGCGCGGATCAGAGCGGCACACTCCAGTAGCTCGTCTCGAGTCGTGGCGAAAAGGCGCCCCTTCGGCTTCGCCCCCGTCCAATGACCAGAGCGGCCGATGCGCTGCAAGGCCACGCCGATGGAGCGCGGCGATCCAATCTGACAGACCAAGTCCACGGTGCCGATGTCGATGCCGAGCTCGAGTGAGGCGGTCGCCACGACCGCCCGCAGGCGACCTTCCTTGAGC
>JBOGJF010000556.1:0-4354 GCA_050747785.1 Vicinamibacteria bacterium | reverse complement strand
CTCGCGCACTGTCCCATCGGCCTCGTCGATGCGCTCACGGTTTCCGGCCGGGCCCAGCGTGTAGTCATAGGACTGGATGACTCCCGCTGGCCCGTTCGTCGTGAGGTCCGTCAAGCGGTTGAGCGTGTCGTAGGTGTAGCTGGTATCCGTTCCATTGGGCTGGCTGAGGGCGCTCCGGTTCCCGTTCGGATCCCAGTCCAGATCGTACTGCCCTCCATTGGGATCGGTCACGATGTCCAGACGGCTGGCGTCGTCGTAACTGTAGCTGGTTGTGAGCACGGTACTCCCTATTGTAGCGGTCAGGCTGGTCCGGTTGCCATTGGCGTCGTAGCCGTACTCCAGCTTTCGTCCATCCGGATAGATGAGCGTCTCTAGACGATCTCTATCGTCGTACGCATAGTTCGTGACGCCTCGGGAATCCGTTGCCGTTTCTCGTTGGCCTGCATTCGTGTAGGTAAACTCCACAAAGCTGGTATCCGGGAAGGTTTTTCTGGTCAACCAATTGTTGACATCATAGTCGAACGTAATCTGGTTCCCATCGAACTTGGCCCAGATCTTGAGGTTCCCGGCAGCATCATATGCCTTGGTCTCTAACATACCATCGGGCAGGGTTCGCTTGGTTTCTCGTCCGAACTCGTCATACTCGAAGGCGGTCACGTGGTTATTGGGGTCCTCCTGCTCGATGCGGTTGCCCACCTCGTCGTACCGGTAGACCGTTTCCTGATTCAGGGCATCGATGACCTTGATAAGACGCCCGAGGCAATCGTACTCGAACTGAGTGACCTTACCGGCCTGGTCTTTCTCACTGGTGCGCCGTCCGAGGCTATCGTACGTGGTCTCCGTGAACGTGCTATCCGGGAAGATGGTCTTGGTTCTTCGATTGAGCGGGTCGTACTCGAAAGTGGTGGTCTCGAGCTTAGCGTCTCGCACTGACGTTTGGTTACCGTTCGCGTCGTACCCGAAAACCGTCTCGTTACCCAGCGGATCCCGAACCGCCGTTCTCCTTCCGGCTCGGTCGTACTCGTAGAAGGTCGACTTCCCGCGGGCATCGGTGGTCTGAACCAAGCGCCCGGCATCGTCGTAGACGTTCTCGGTGAAGGTGAGATCCGGGAAGATGGTCTTCGTCAGGCGCCCTAAGTCGTCGTACTCGAAGGTCGTCACACGACCTTCGCGATCCTTCGACGTGAGCCTCCGACCTTCCGCATCGTAGGTAAACTCTTCGGTCGCCAGATCCGGGAAGGTCGTCTTCGTCAGACGGCCCATGCCGTCGTACTCGAACACCGTCTTGCGGTTCAGCTTGTCGAAGCTTTCCACCTGCTTTCCGAGCTCGTCGTAAACGGTGCGGGTGATGGTGCCGTCGGGGTCCTCGGTTCCCGTGAGTCGACCCTGCTTGTCATACGTGAACGTCGTAATCAGTGTTTCCACGCCGGAGGAAGTCGTGCGCGTTCTCGTCTCCGTCAAGCGGTTTCCGCTTGTATCGTAGGTGAAGGTGGTCTCGTTCCCCAGGGCGTCGATCTCTTTTGTTAGATTCCCAAACGAGTCGTACTCGAACTGGGTGACGCAGACGTCTCCTCCGACTTCGACGGTCTGAGACGTCACGTTCCCCTGGGAGTCATAGGTAAACGTCGTCTCGTTCCCTAGGGCATCGATGGTCTTCTCCAAGTTGCCGGTGGAATCATAGACGTTCGTCGTGACGTTTTCCCTTGGATCCTTGGTGGTCAGCACCTGATCTCGGCTGTTGTAGGTAAACTCGGTCGTGTTGCCTTCGGGATCCGTCACACTCGTCTGGTTGTCGCGATCGTCATAGGTGAAGAAGGTCGTTGGCGGATCGGTCTCCGAGGGATCGTGCGCGTCCGTCTCCGACAGACGGTTGTTGTCCTCGTCAAATGTCCTCACAATAATCTTCCCATTGGGATCCGTCTCCCGGACCACGTTCCCCCGATCGTCATACTCCAAAACTCGTATGTTGCCCTCGCGATCCTCGATGATCTCCTGGCGTGTCTCGAGATCGTGCGTGTACTCGATGGTCTTCCCGAAGGCGTCGGTGTGCCGGATGAGCCGCCCCGAAACCGGATCGTAGTCGTTCCTGATGGGCGTGATCCCTCTCGGATCCTCAATCGAGTCCAAATGATGCTGAATGGCCGCGAGATACGTAAACGTCGTCGTGTTGTCCTCGCGATCGGCATACGTTTCCAGATCCCCGCTCGCGTCATAGCCGTAGAACATGGGATTGCCTTCGGGATCGATGATGGACTCGATGCGGCCCTGAGCATCCCGGTCAAAAACCACACCCTTCCCACTCGAATGCGTGATCCCGCCCGGGCCGATGGTCAACCGGTTGCCATTGAGATCGGTCAGTCTCTCCAGACCGTCTTCCTCGTCGATCACTAACTCCCGCCCATCCCGGAGCGTCAAGCGATAGCGGCTCGGATCGTAGATCGTAAAATCCGACTGCCTAAATAGATGCACCGCCCCCGGAAATCCCCCCACGACGTACACCAGCCCGCCATCGGCCGGCGCCAGCTTGCTATGGGTTCCCGGCAGAGCCTTGAAGCTCACCGTCACCTGGGTCATGGGAGCGAACTGCTGACAGGAGGGCGAGACGATGGGCTCGAACTCATGGACTTCGCCATCCGGCATCGTGATGGTCACGACCGACGGCTTCACCGGAGCCAGGCAATAGGTCTGGAAGGGCCCCGGGATGACCTGTCCAGCGAACGCAACACCGGCGACCCCGTTCTCCCCGACGGTCACGTCTTCGATATCGAGCTTCCACCCAAATCCAAAATCCCCCAGTCTCTTGTCTCGACTGTCATAGGTCCTCGTGATCCGGATTGGGAGCCCGGCCACCGGGACCTCCAGATCCACAAACGACACCGTAAAATGCCCCACCTTGAGGTTCTCCTTGACCACCACGAAAACCGACGTTGCGACGGTCTGCGCCGCTTCATCGGCGGCCGTCAGGCGAATCTCGTAGAGGCCATTCAGAAGAAGCGTGGGATCGAACTCCCCAATAATCCCACCCGGAGACGAGACCGTTCCGGTGGCAAACACCACAAAATCCTCTCCGGGCCGTCTCCTCTCGAGCGTCCAGGTGATGTCGACATCGGTCGTGACTTCCACATCCCTTCGATCGGTGACCCCTTCTCGTTCCGTGGGGCTCACGATCGCAATGGTCGGAGGTGGTCCCGAAGGCTCCAGAGCAATCACCACCTCATCCTGGGTCGTGAGCTCACCATCGGAAGCCGTAAGCCTCAGACGGTACGTCCCCGGCGCACTGAAGCTCACCGTGGTCGTGGGCAATGCGGAATCCGCAAAGGTCGCCACCCCCGGCCCACTCACCTGACTCCAAGCGATCTCGAGAGTCCCAAAGGGAAGATCGTCGTCCTGGACACTTCCCTCAAGAGTGGTATTCGCTACTGAGATTGTCTGATCGGCCCCCGCACTCACCACCGGGGCCTCATTCTGCGGGAAGACCGTCACGACCATGTCGTCACTGACCGTGAACTCCGTATCCGTGGCGCTCAACCTCAGGACATACGTCCCTGGATCCACAAACGTCGCCGTCGTGACGGGAGAGCTCGGATCCCCAAAGACCACCGCTACCGGACCACTCAAAACATTCCAGCTCGACGTGACCGTGACTTCCAAAGGAAGCCCGTCATCGGTCACGGAACCGGATAGTGTGACGTTGTTGAGAGGAAGAATGATGGATCGATCCGGACCGGCATTGACTACCGGAGCCTGATTCGGCGGAATCACCGTGATGTTCACTTCATCGCTTCCGGTGAGATCCAAATCGTCCGCAGTCAAACGCAACACGTACTCCCCGGGCTCAAAGAATGTGACGGTCGTCAAAGGATCCATCGGATCGGCGAAGACCAGACTCATGGGACCGCTCACCTGACCCCAGACCGTGTTCACGACTCCGACGGGAAGACCATCATCGGTCACGCTCCCAGCGAGCGGCACGACCAACGACGCTCCTTCGATGGTGACGATCTGATCCACACCCGCATCCACCACCGGCGCTTCGTTCGGCGTCGCGGTCAGATACACCTGGCCGTCCACCGCGTTATTGCTCTCGTTGGACTCGGTGTGGATACCGCTGGGGCCCCCTTCGTCGTCGGCCACCACCCACAACGGCAGCGCCTCCGTTCCCACCGGGACCATCACCGAGACGTCCTCGAAGGAGCGGGCCGCGATGCTCCCCGTTTGCGCCGTGCCCAGCAAGATGCCTCCCGAAGCCGGATCCCCGTTGTAGAAAGACACCGGAACCTCGGGCCCCACCGCATTGCCTCCTCCGTTTCCAATCCGCGCGGTCAGAACGACCTCGCTTCCCACCGTCTCCTTC
>JBOGJF010000555.1:0-2638 GCA_050747785.1 Vicinamibacteria bacterium | reverse complement strand
AGCCTATCTCGAGGACGGCCAGATGCTGGAATGGGGCGCCAAGACGATTCCCGAGGGCGGTTATCACGCGCTTCCGGAGCGCTGCCATGGCGACGGCCTCCTGATCGTCGGAGACGCCGCCGGCTTCGTGGATGTTTCTTCACTCAAGGGCATCCACTACGCCATGATGTCGGGGATCCTGGCGGCGCGTACGATATTCGAGGCCCTGAAGGCCAATGATACGTCACGAACCGGGCTGGCCGGCTACGATCGGGCCATCCGGGAAAGTTTCATTCACCGCGACCTTCACCGCACGCGAAACATGCGCCTCGCCTTCAAGTCGGGCTTTTATTCGGGCGGTGTCCAGGCCAGCCTCATGGCCCTCACCGGCGGCGCCTTTCCGGGCGGCAGAATCGACGTTGACGAGGATGCCACCGAGCAGCGGCAGATCGTGCCTCCTGACGAACCGCAGATCGACGGCAAGCTTACGTTCTCCAAGGTGGACGGCGTCTTCCGTTCCGGCAACAACACACGGGACGACGTGCCGTCCCATCTCCGCGTCGGCCCAACCGTTCCGGAAGAAGTGGCCGAGTTCTATCAGCACATGTGCCCCGCCGCAGTCTACGAAAGCCGAGACGGGAAACTTGCCGTCAATCCCTCCAACTGCGTGGACTGCAAGACAACCGATGTCCTAGGGCCCCGCTGGACTCCTCGCGAGGGGGGGGCCGGAACCAAGTACAACCGGATGTAGTCCGGATCGAGTGGGCGCCTGCCCCGCCACCAGGTTACCGACTTGCATTGTCCGATCGATCAGAGTATCGTATTACATAGATACCATCGATCTGGAGGCAGACACATGGCAACGGTCACCGTTTCACCGAAGTACCAGGTCGTCATACCGCGCGAGGTCCGTGAGTCCTTGGGACTCAAGCCGGGGGAGAAGATTCAGGTCTTCCAATTCGAGGGCAGAATAGAGCTCATCCCGGTCAAAGATCTCAAGAAGATGCGTGGCTTCCTCAAGGGAATCGACACCACCGTTCCACGGGAGGACGACCGCGTGTGAACATAGTTGACTCGAGTGGTTGGCTGGAATATTTCGCCGATGGGCAAAACGCGGACTTCTTTGCGGAGCCCATTCGGTCGAAGCAATCGCTAATCGTTCCAACCATTAGCATCACGGAGGTTTTCAAGCGGGTTCTGCAACAACGCGGCGAGAGCGCGGCTCTTCAGTCGACGGCACTTATGCAGCAAGGCGAAGTTGTACCCCTGGATATCGCTACAGCAATCAACGCGGCCAAGCTTGGTCTTGCTTTGCGGCTACCGCTGGCCGACAGCGTTATTCTCGCAACGGCTCAACTCTACCGAGCCACGCTGTGGACACAGGACGCGGACTTCAAAGGACTCCCGGGTGTCCAATTCACCCCCAAGGCATGATGTAAACTAAGAATTCTGGAGTCAACGGATAAGGACAGTGGGTTTCAGCGGAAAGAACAGGTTTCGATTCGAGGCACGCACGCCGATACCGGTCCTGGTGCAGTCTGCCGGGCGCTGGCGAGCCGGCGAAGTCCGCAACCTGAGCTGCTCGACACCGAGGAGGATCCAGGCGATCATGCGCACGGATGAGCACCGAAGCCATCGTCTTTTCAGATCTCCACTTCGGCGATCCACGTTCTCTCCTTCATAACGGTCCCCAGCTCGAGAAGCTCCTTTCCATCGCGGGCGAGCACCGCCCCATCCGGCGCATCGTGCTCCTGGGCGATATCCTCGATCTGCAGATCGGCAACTGGTCCCTCGCGATCGAGGGAATGCCACTCGGCACCGGGGGCCGCCGCTCACCTGGATTCCGCCGCTTCCTCAACGACCTGGTTGCCCGTGTGGAAGCCAAGCACGTTCATTTCGTTCCCGGAAATCACGACTATCGTGTGTTCGATTACCTGTCGGTCGACCGTTACTTGATGGCGCGGCTCGCCACCGGCAAACGGCTTCATGGCAAGCTGAGCTTCTACCGCCACTTTCGTATGCCCTTTCTGCGCGGCATCCTTACTTCCGGCCAGGCCTCCTTCGAGGCCACCTATCCCCACCTCGAGCTTCGCCTCGGCGAGCATCGTTTGGTCCTGGGTCACGGACACTACCTGGACGCAAGCCAAGGGTTGGGGATCGATGTGCACCGCGCCTTCCGCGGCGTGAACCCGAAAGACACCAAGGCCAGCACCGAAGCGCGTCAAAACTTCTTTCGCAGGGTGGGACTCTATCAGAGCATCGTGGATGGGGGCGCGGTGAACTACCAAGTCCGGCAGGGCGTTTACCGGCGTGCGGTCGGCGCTTTGCACGCGGTGAGCAGGCTCGGTGATCTCACGCGAGGAAAAGCCCGGGGCCGGCCCATCGACCGCGGCCTCAAACAGAACATTCTCACCTATGTGCGCTTCTGCTGTCGGGGGCGGAACGTGGACGGCTTCGTCTTCGGGCACACGCACCGAGCCGGGGAAGCCCGGATCCCGCGACCGCCCCTCGCGCCGCTCCACGTCTGGAACTGCGGAACGTTCCTCGAGGAGAAGAACGTCAAGAATCGGGTAGGAAGCTTCTTGGTCTTACAGTCGAAGAAAAACGCGCCGCTTCAAGATCTGGTGCGGACGATGTGGCTGGACTAGCGGGCTGTAGG
>JBOGJF010000554.1:0-4183 GCA_050747785.1 Vicinamibacteria bacterium | reverse complement strand
AGCAAGTACAGCGTCGTTCTGGTCTCCGAGGGAGCCAAGTTCAAGGGCTCGGAGATGGTATTCGAGAAACAGGAACAGGACATGTACGGCCACAAGAAGTTGGGAGGGATCGGTGACGTCGTGTCTCAGAAGTTGCAGGATATCTCACCGGAGTTCAACAAGGGCGTTCGCATCAATGTCATCAACCAGCGTTTGGGCTATCTCGTACGCTGCGGCGACCCCGACGCCATGGACTCCATCGTGCCGATGGCTTTCGGAAATTTAGCCATGGATCTCGTCTTGGATGGAGCGAGCGGCAGGCTGGTGTGCGTGCGGCAGGGCCGTTACCACAACGTGCCCATCGACGCGGCCACCAGCGAGAAGAAAGTCGTGGATGTCTCCAAGTACTACAACACCGATCGGCTGCGACCGATCTTCGAGCGCTTCGAGTCGAAGCCTCTATTCATCATGACCAGCGAGCCATAGGACCCTCAAGAGCTAGCTCCGGCGGCGGAGCAGACGCCGCATGATCGGGCGCGTCTTCGAGCGCCGCGCCACCTCGGTGAATCCGGCTTGGCCGAAGGCAGAGGCCAAGCCGGTTGCTGCGAACACGTCGGGCATCGCCTGTTTCTTGGGCTCGACGGGATACCCCTCGAGGATACGCGCGCCCCGCTTCCTGGCGTAGCGCACCGCGGCTTCGAGCATCGCTACGCTCACGCCCCGCCGTCGGTGAGGCTTGGCCACGAACAAGCACACGATGGACCACACCGGGCGATCATCGATTGGCGCAAGAACACGCGAACGGTCCAGCACCGTGTACTCCGCACGCGGCGCCAGGGCACACCACGCGATGGGCTCCCCTTGCAGATAAGCGATGAGCCCGGGCGGCTCCCCGCTCATAACCAGCTTCTTGAGCGCCCGCTTATTGCCCGCGCCTTTCCTTCGCTCGTACTCGGACCGGCGCAGACGATACCACATGCACCAGCAGCCCCCGCAGGCGCCGCGCGGTCCGAAGAGTCGAGTGAGATCCGGCCAGCGCGCCGGGGTGACGTGGCGAATTTTCAATCGCATGAACGCTATCCGGCGCCTGTCTTCGTATGGTGGCGGCCCTACTATAGCAACGTCGGGGCTTCCTGTGGTTTGTCTCACGGCATTCAATTTTGATCAACCACATTTTCACGACTACTTAACCTCGAAGTCACATTGACCTGCCATAGTGCGCGCTCGTTGGAGCACCCGTTCCCAATTCAAGCGGTAATGCCAGCTGAGTTGCTTCCTCGGCTCAGTTGCAACAGTTGCTGCTAAGGAGAAGTTACCGTGAAGACAAAACGACAGTTGACGTGGATGATCTGTTTGATTGGCGGCGCTGCGCTCACCGTGAGTGCTTTGTATGCTGCCGCAGCCGAGGACTTTGGAAAAACGACCGAGAACCTGCTCCGCGGAAAGGCCTTGCAGCTCTTTGGCTTCGTCAAACCTCTCGATGCATCGGCTACCAGCGCCGACGTCATTGCACGGGAGTTCGCAAGCGCGGGCGACCGGCAGTTCTTGGCTCACGGGCTTCAAGCCGAGTTCGTGGCGCGGAATGTGGCCAACTTGGGGGACATGATCTCGTTCTGGCCCGATGACACCAGCGCCACGCACCTCATTGTGTGTATCGAGCAAGGGCGAAGTGGAACGACGCCCGGGGGGAATGGTGGCCTGAACCCGTCGGTGCAGCGGGTTAACCTTGCCACCGCAGCGGTCGCGACCATTTTGCACGGAATGAGCCGCTGTGACGGAATCCGCACCACGCCCTGGGGCACGGTCCTGGCGACCGAGGAGACCGGAGACGGAGGCGCCTATGAGATCCTCGATCCATTGAACACCACCGATCACTGGATCGCCAATCGCGGGACCGGCGACATTCGTGACGCGATCGACAGCCTCACCCCGAGCCAAAATGTCGTCAAGCGGACCGCCCTGGTCATGCAGGCCTGGGAAGGGCTCACGATACTCGACAACGGCGTCGTCATCGCTGGGGACGAGCTGCGTCCTAATCTCGACGACGACGGTGGCGCCCTCTTCCGCTTCGTCCCCGACAACTTCTATGACTGCGGGTCACCCGACCCGGTGCGCCCCGGTCAACTCTGCGACAACACGATCAACAACCTTGGCGATTCTCCGGTCGTCTCCGGCCAAAACTATGCCTTGGCGACGGTTTGCAATGGAACCGCCGATTTCGGCCAAGGATGCGAATCGAGCCGCGGACTGTGGGTCGAGGTCGGCGCGCCAACCGCTCGAGCCGATGCCAACGATCGGGGAGCCACTGGCTACTGTCGTCCCGAAGACCTTCACACCGACAAGAGCTTCGGGATGTTCGTTGGAGACGAGGGCATCCGATACTGCTGGACCAATACGTGCGGCGGAGGTGACGGTGAAGCCTTGTGCGCGGTGGAGAACGAAGTCGACGCGTTTCAAACGGTCTTCAACTCGAACTTTGGCTTCAACCTGCTAGCGGCCGTTGCCGATCCGACGGATCCGGCAGAGGCTCACGTCACGCGCTTCGTGCTGGGTGACGACCAGTTGAACAGCCACGACAACCTGGACATTCAGATCCACACGAGCAACGTCTACCTGATCGAGGACACCGATTTCGGCGACGTCTGGGCTTGTCTCCCTGACGGTGAGGATCGGGACTTCATGACTGACGGTTGTGTGCGGATGCTGAGCATCAGGGATCCTGACGCCGAGCCGACCGGTTTCATCTTCGATGGGGCGGGCACGACCGCATACTACATTCTTCAGCACGGACAACAGCCACCGGCACTGCTGGACTTTGGCTCCAACCCAGTGAATGGGACAACCGACGATCTGGTGAGGATCACCGGTTTCAAGATACCCAATCCGTAGCCCCCGAACTCAATTGGCTACCGAGCGGATCTTCACGCGGCGCCGCTAGGCGGGGAGGGCAACGTGCCGCCGAACGCATCGAAGCGTAAGTGTTGAGCAGCGACAGCGGAAGCGGATAGGGCACGATCGCAATCAGGGAACGGGGAAACCTCCCTTCCCCGGCGTCCGCGGGGAGAAGATGCCCACCATGACGTGGGCATCTTTTTTTTGCGGGCGACAGGAGAACACCTCCGGTATCTTTTCCGCGAGGTGGGAGCTCGGCATCGGGGCTCCATCCGTGCCGATGGCATACGCGACACCCGCTTTGCGGACCACGACGGCGTAGGGCTCGTTTCGCGCTTGAAGGAAGAGCCCCCGCTCCTTAGCGCCCGCTTTATTGCCCGCGCCTTTCCTTCGCTCGTATCGGTGCGTTTTCGAAATTATCAATGAGTCTCGATTTTCGCGTGGAGATGTGACAGTATTTGGGCTTACCTTTTCTCGAGGAGATACAAACGATGGCAATGTATACGTGTGAGAAGTGCGGGATGAGCGTCGGCACGATGACTTGCGGAAAATGTGGGAAGGAGCTCGTGCACGATACCCTGAGCCTCGCGGGCGGCAAGACGGTGGACATCGCGAAGTGCCCGGACGGGCACGGCAAGATCAAATCCCCGCAGTGCTGCGGTCAGGACATGAGCTGCGAGGTCTGAGCGCGCGCCGGCGCCCACGTTCTGGCGTCATTCCACCTGGTGCCGCTATCGAGCTCGCCAGACGCCTGTCAAACACCGGCCAGCAACTCCTGTAAGACTTTAGACGACTTCCTGTCTTTCTCGACGTTCGAGTGTCGAACGTCGGGGCTTCTTAAGCACCAAGGTTGTCTTCCTTGATGGACTTCTTGTCCAACCCCGGAGCCCTGTTCCGCCATCGGCAGGCGCGAGATTCCCCAAAGTAGTGACCCGGACGCCGGGTGAGATACCTCCGGAATCTTTTCGACGAGTTGGGAAGTCGACACCCGGACACCGTCCATACCGATGGAGTCATCATGAATCACCACTGCAATCGCCGTTCCAGCTCGAAACCGAGGCCTCCACAGGACACCGCCGGTCGGAAGTGGGCGATCGGACCCACCGACCGCGTTGATTGGCGCAGGGGAGGTTGGCAGTGAGGGTAAAGGTAAGGAAGGCGATCAAACGGGAGCTGCCGCGGCAGTTCCCGATTCTGGCGTCACCTAGTGGGCGTCATAAAACGTCGTTGCCAAGCCCCTCTGGCGTCAATGAGCGTGGGTTGCCGAGCTGAGCTTGGTCAGACGCCAGTCAGACGCCGGTTGCCAAACAAA
>JBOGJF010000553.1:0-8140 GCA_050747785.1 Vicinamibacteria bacterium | reverse complement strand
GGCGCGCACTCAGTTGGGTCTGCTGATCTCCGATTGGGAGATGGGGAGAGCGAGCGAAGTCCCACCGACATTCCTACCCATCCGACTCTTTTACGGCGAGCTCGGTTGGCCAGTTGAAGGTCCGGTCGCGATGCGTTTCGGCATGCAGCACCATCCTCGGTTTCGAACGGTCACCGTTCAAAACGGCATCGAGGTCCAAGCGGCCGTCGGAACGCCCGTTCAGGCCATCTACGACGGAGAGGCGGTTTTTGCTTCCTGGTTCCAGGGATACGGGACCCTTCTCATTCTCAATCACTCCCATGGCGTCTACAGTCTCTACGGGCATCTTTCCGAGATCAGGGTGCACGAGGGGGATACGGTGCGTCGGGGCGAGGAAGTCGCGCTCGTTGGCGACACCGGCTCGTTGACCGGACCGGGTCTCTATTTGGAGATCCGGGAGGAGGGAAAGCCGGTCGATCCGGAGGAATGGCTGGCGCGCCAGCCGACCCGTGCGACCGAGCTCAGGGTAGAGCGTTATCCTTGACGATCCGGGGTAGCACAGGCAGAATGGGGTTTGGAGGCTTCGCTTCATGAAATCCGCAGGCGCCAAGCACTTGATTCTGTTGCTTTCCGGTCCCTTCGTGCTCTACGCCGTTCTCGGAGGGTTCCTGGGAAGCGCCATCGCCCGAGACACGGCGTACCGCTATCTCTCGGTTTTCCAGGATGTCGTGACGCTCATCATGAACAACTACGTCGATCCGGTCGAGATGGACACCGTGATCGAAGGCGGGATCCGCGGCATGATGGATGCCCTGGATCCGGATAGCGCGTACCTATCTCCAGCGGAGTTCGCGGAGTTCGCGAAACCGCCCGAGGGGATTACGGGTATCGGCGTCGAGGTCACCAAGCGATACTACCTCCAGGTGGTGGGCGTGCTTCCGGAGTCGGCCGCCGCCAAGGCCGGTCTTCAAGCGGGCGATCTCCTGAAGTCCGTCGGGGGTGTCAACACCCGTGACGTGAGTACCATTATCGGCGAGTTCCTGCTGCGAGGAGAGCCGGGAACCAGCGTCGATTTGGAAGTGATCCGTGGGCGTCAGCCCGACCCGATTGCGATAACCGTCGAGCGATCGCCGGACTCGTCGGAACCTGTTGCCTACAAGATGTTGACCGGTAACATCGGGTACATCCGTGTCGTTGCGTTCCAGGCCGGCTCGGACGAGGGAGTCGCGCGTGCGCTGCAGAGCGTGAAGAGATCCGGGGCCACGTCGCTGGTCGTGGACGTACGGGACAGCTTCGGCCGCATGGCGAGCGAAGGAGTCCAGGTCGCCGGGCTCTTCGTGCCGGGAGGCGTAGCCGCCATTCTCCAGAGCCGCAATGGGGAGCGCACCGATCTCACCATCGAACCGGGCCGAGTCGCCTTCGACGGACCCATGACCCTATTGGTGAATCGTGGCACATCCGGTGCGGCCGAGATTCTAGGCAGCGCGATTCGGCATGCCAAGCGGGGCGATCTCGTGGGTGAGCGAACCGCGGGTCGAGGAGGCGTCCAGAAAGCCATCCCTCTCAAAGACGGCTCCGGCCTCGTTCTCTCGGTATCGCAGTACTCGACGCCTGACGGGGAGACCCTTCTCGGAACGGGCCTCGCGCCGACCGTGGAAATCGAGGGGACTCCTCAGGGTGAGACCGGCGCCGGCGATCCGATTCTCGAGAAGGCGATCGAGATTCTCTCCGCCCAGCAAACAAAAGCCGCGGCCTAAAATCCGCCTCGATCCCTTCAGTCCTACTGCAGCACGAACTCGACGTCCTGGGTGACCGTTGTCTGAGCCACCTGATCGACGACCTTGACCTGGACCTTGTAGTTGCCAGGCTCGAAGCCCTCGAGTGGTATCTCGATGTACCCGATCCCTTGCTCCGGACCGGTTTGAACCGGCTGCACCGGGGTTTGGCCTTTTGGGTTGCCGTTATGCTGGAAGACGAATTGGGTCGTGACGCTCGGTTGTCCGGATGCGTTTAGGCCATAGCCATAGACGAAGAAAAAGAGGCCCAAGTTGTCGCTCTTCGTGAACGTCGGTACGTCTCCCGTCTTGGGAATGAATTGGTTGGTACCGAATTGAAACGCGTGGCCCGGGACTCCCGCCCCCTCGGTGGACTCCTGGATTCCCGAGTAGACGAGGACGGAGGAGATTTTCATGCCTTGCGTGCTGAGGTTCGGGACCTCGACCTCCAACACCCTCGTCCCGACCTTGGAGGTTTCCGTGTCCATCACACCGAAGCAAAACGTGTAGAGACCGGGCGTCACCTGGATCGGAACGTCATAGACCACCAGGCCCGCATCATTTTTCTGTAGCGTCACCGGTTGCTCGAAAGGGTACAGGGACTGGCCTTCCGCGTTCTGCACTGCGCCGAAGATGGTGACTGCGGTTTCGCTTCCGTCCCAAGTCAAGGCGCCCGCATCGATCTCGAAGAGGATGGGAACGTAGACCGCTCCCTCGCTGGCCCGGAAGAAAGAGGCCCTGGCATCGAACGGGATGGCCGGGCTTTCGGTTTTGCTGGTCAGGAGCTCCTGTAGCATCTTTTTGGCCGGGCTATTGGGATCGAATTTGGAATCAGGCTTCAGCAGGCGGCCCTCCGCGTCTCTGCTGTAGGTGATGGCCCGATTGGCCAAATAGAACGCCTTCGCGGTTTCCAGAGCTGCCTCGACCTCGTCGCCACGAATGAGACGGAACCCTACACCCGACTCGCGGAATTGGAAGGTGAACCCGTCGGGAATGCCTAGTGGAGGGTTGGCGGGGTAGGTCCAAACCATACTCTCGTCGCGCGGATCTGCTTGCGCCGGAGGGCCGAAGAGGCAAAAGACCTGCCCCATGTCGGAGCGAGCGCCGTCCTCGATGGCCTCATCGGCGGCTTTGACACGCTCCCCGTACGACTTGAGAAACTCGTTGTCAGGCGTCATGGGATCGAAATCCCGGCGGGCCCAGAACATCTCTTTGAAGAGGCTTCGGTCTCTCGACTGGAGGTTCGTGAATATCTCGACCTCCTCTGCCGTGATGAGAGCGCCCACGTCTTCTTCCAGCCACTCTTGATCGTCGTCGCTCAACTCGTCCTGGGACATGACTACGGCAGAAGACGCCACCACTAAAGCGATTCCCAGGATCGCCGCGCGGCTCGGTTTGACTACGAACATGAAGCACTGACCTCCTGTGATTGAGTGCGGGCCCGGCCTTCCCACGAAGCGGTTAGACAATCTGCAACCATTAGATAGCCCATTTTAACGGGGCATAGCATACGCCGCCAGGATAGCAACTGCAAGCCGACGCCGCGACAGGAAGGTCGGGATCCTCAAGGAAGGCGGATGTTGCGCGGGGTGGGCTCCCCCTGCCGAATCTGGATATCCACTTCGAAGACCGCAGTGCCCGCGCGGCGCAACTCGATCCGATGCATCCCCGCCGGGACGTGGATCGACATCTCTTCGATGCCTCCCAGCGCACCCCAGGGCTGCCCGTCGATGTGGATCTCGCCCTCGGGGGGCTGCACGCGCAACCGCAGGATGCCGAACTGGCCAGGGATGACCGCGGCTTCTATGGGAGCCGCGGGGCCCCACCCCCGCGGCGTCTCGCTTCGGGACTCGGCTTCGCCATCATCGGTTCGGGGCCTCACTCCTCGTTCGGCCCCTGGCCTCCGCTCGACAGGCGTCGCTGCGGCTGGCGGCCCTGCGCTCGGGCTGAGGGCTCCCGGGTCTAGCGGCATCATCCGGTGATGGAGCTTCTGCGTATGGCCCGGGCTTATCAGCACGCGCTGCGTGAACGTGCGGTGGCCTTCGAGTCTGAGCTCGATGACGTGCTCGCCGGGCTCAAGATAGAGCTTCTGGAATGTTCCATCGAAGTCGTCGACGATTCCCGCGTAGTCAGTCCATCTGGCTCAGCAAGTCCCATACCAGCGGTGCCGGGCCCCCAAGAGCTGGGTTTCGGGGCGTTTCCGCAGGGGGACGCGGACACGCCTTGTCTCTTTTGAGTTTCTATTGTCCGAAGAGGAGGACGCGCTTAGGCGTATAATAAAGAGGTAGGGGGTCTAACCGCTATTCAGAGGTTGCAAGGTAACTCGACGGGGCTCAAAGTCCGACAGCGTCGGCGCCTCGAGAAGATCTACCAGAAACGTATCCCTCCTCATTCCATCGTCAGCCACGACTTCGCCCGCACCCTGGCCGAGCTCTCCCGGGAAATCAACCGTCAGATCGGAGTCTTGGTCGACCGACGGGGCTCGGTGGACACAGTCATCGTGGGTGATGCGAGGCGCATCGTGCTTCCCGATCTGAAGCGCGTTCGCATGGCCGAGAGGCGTTTTCGCGGACTGCGGTGCCTCCATACACACCTAGGCGGCGAGCCCTTGACCCACGACGACCTGACCGACCTCGCTCTCCTCCGGCTCGATTTGATGGCCTCCATCGATGTCGGCCATGACGGGCTTCCCGGGCTCGTACGGGCCGCGTACTTGTCCCCGGTCGCTACCAACGGAGGCGGCGCCACGGGCGACCACGGGAGCAAGGCGAAAGCCTGGGAGTTCATGGAGCCCCAAATCCCGAGCCAATTGGATGTCGACTTCATCGAGTTCATCGACGCGCTCGAGGACGAGTTTGCCCGCCGTCGCGGCGAGCTCCATCGCGCCGATCACCGCGTGCGCGCCATCCTGGTGGGTGCGACGACCGGGAGCGTGGAGGCCGAGCGGGAATCGCTGGAAGAGCTCGCGGAGCTGGCACGCTCCTCGGATGTCGTGGTCCTCGATACACTCGTGCAAAAGCGGACCAAGCTCGATCCACGGTTCTTGCTGGGTAAGGGCAAGATCGACGAGCTCGTCATCGCGACGTTGCAACACGGCGCGGACATGATCATATTCAATCAGAGCCTCACATCCGCGCAGGTTCGTTCCGTCGCGGCAGCGACCGATCTCAAGATCCTCGATCGCACGCAGCTCATTCTGGACATCTTCGCCCGCCGCGCCTCGAGCCGAGAGGGGAAGCTTCAGGTCGAGCTGGCGCAGCTCCGCTACATGCTCCCGCGCCTCACCGAGATGGACACCGCGCTTTCCCGGTTGACCGGAGGCATCGGCGGCAGGGGGCCGGGCGAGACCAAGTTGGAGATGGATCGACGTCGGGTGCGCGATCGCATCGCGCGCTTGGAGCGGGAGATCGAGCACGTGCGGCGCAAGCGCGGCGTGCGCCGCAAGCGGCGCCTCGAGCGGGGCCTTCCCATTGTTTCCCTCCTCGGCTACACGAACGCCGGCAAATCGACGCTCCTCAATCGTCTCACGGGGAGCGAGGTGGCGGCGGGCAGCCGCATGTTCGAGACGCTGGACCCGACGAACCGCCGTCTGCGCGTGCCGGTGGAGCAAGAAGTGCTTCTTGCCGACACAGTCGGTTTCATGCGAGACTTGCCGCCCGATCTGGTCAATGCCTTCCGGGCGACGCTCGAGGAGATCGAGAACTCGGCGCTCATCCTGCACGTCGTGGACGGCTCCGACGATCGCTACCGGGAGAGAATGGAAGCGGTCGAGGCCATTCTCGAGCAGCTCCACCTCGACGCGATTCCCCGGCTCGTCGTTTTCAACAAGTTGGATCGCCTCGCGAGCGGGCGATCTTTCACCAACCCGATCGATACCGTCGCCGTTTCCGCCTTGACGGGTGAGGGATTGGAGCGTCTGGTGGAGCGAATCGGAGAGCTCATCGGACCTAAGCGCGAGACCACGTTCGGCGCCCACGGTTCCGCGGCATTCTCTCAGGACGCCTCATGATGGTGGGCGAGCTCGTGATATAGCTTCACGTAACTGTCGTAGCGAGCCTGGTAGATCTCTCCCGATTCGAGCGCTTCCCGAACGGCACAACCTGGTTCCGGAATGTGGGAGCAGGACTTGAACCGGCAGTTACCGAGGAAGCTCGCAAAGTCCCCGAAATGCTCGGCGAGCTCTTCTGGCCTGAGGTCGGTGATCCCGAGCTCTCGAACGCCGGGCGTATCGACGAGCTCGCCGCCGAAGTCCAGGCTGAAAAGCGTCGAGGCGGAGGTCGTGTGACGGCCTTTCCCGTGGCGACTCACCGATGAGCTGGTAAGCGAAAGCCCAGGCTGCACCGCGCCCGCCAGCTTGGACTTTCCGACTCCGGAATGACCCACGAACACCGAGCGCTTGCCCTTCAACAAGCCTCTGAGCTCCTCCACTCCCTTGCCGCTGTGCGCGCTCGTGAAGACGAGCGGAATCCCAAGTCGTTGGTAGGGACTCAAGTCCTCGTTCGCTTTCTCTTGATCCTCCGTTGAGGCAAGGTCGCATTTGTTCAGGCATATCGCCGGCGCGATGGCCGCTCGATGCGCAATCACCAGGTAGCGATCGATGAGTCCGGTCTTGTAGCGAGGCTTTTGGAAGGCGGCGACAACCACCAACTGATCCACGTTGGCCGCCACAACCTGCGGCTCGCTTCCTCTCTTGGTCGGTGGGCGAATCAAGACCGTCCGTCGGGGCAGGATCTCGTGGATGACTCCCGGCTCGGCGGCGTTTTCCTCCGGGTGATGGAGCGTGTGCGACTCGTCCACGGGATCGAACTCCACGCGATCGCCGACCGCGATCTGAGTGCTCCCGGTCTCGAACAAGCGTCCCCGGAGATAGCATTCGAAGAGGCGATCGGGATCGCTCGGTGGGTCGGTCTCCGGTCGGACCGAGCAAGCCTTGCCGAGCAACTTAACGACGTGTCCGATCATCGAGTCGCGTTCGTGGTCGCTTCGTCAGCGCGTAGAGGAAAAGTCGGCGACATGCTATAGTCACGAGGATCTTCTGTCAAAAGTGCCTACCGACGAAGCGAGAAAACCAGGTATCGACGTGCTTCTGAGCTGCGGGGAAGCCTCGGGGGATCTCTATGCGGCGGAGCTCTTCCGGGAGCTTCGCGCGCTGGAATCGAACGTGCGGGGCTTCGGGCTGGGCGGCCAACGGCTCGCGCAGGCGGGCGCCGAGATCCTGGTCGATCTGCGCGAAATCTCGGTCATCGGACTCGTGGAAGTGCTCTCCAAGCTGCCGGCGTTGCGGAAGGCGCAGGCGACGCTCGTCGCCGCGGCTTACGAACGAAAGCCGGATGTCGCGGTGCTCATCGATTTCTCTGGATTCAACCTTAGGCTTGCGAGCCGGCTCCAGGATATGGGAATTCCGGTCGTCTACTACGTCAGTCCCCAGGTTTGGGCCTGGCGAAGGGGTCGCCTCCGATCGATTCGGGAGCACGTGGATCGGATGCTCGTGATTTTGCCCTTCGAGGAAGCGTTCTATCGGGAGGCCGGCATCCCCGCGACGTTCGTCGGACATCCGCTGGTCGATCTGGTCCGTAGCCGCGAGGATCGTGACTCGTTCTTACGTCGTCTGGGCCTCGACGGGAAGGGTCCATTGGTGACACTCATGCCCGGGAGCCGACCGCGCGAGCTCGAGCTTCACCTACCGGTGATGGCCCGGGCGATCGAAAGGATGAAGGAGCGGAACCGGCGGCTGCAGTTCGTGCTCGTGAAGGCACCCACGGTCGAGGAGTCGACTATCCAGGTGGGTCTCGGCCGCGTTCTTGCTTCGGTGCGGGTGTTGAGTGAGGCTAGCTACGATGCGCTCACCCACTCCCAGGCGGCGATCATTGCTTCGGGCACGGCGACGGTAGAGGCCGCTCTCTGCGAGACGCCGATGGTGGTCGTCTACCGGGTGGGCGGCTTGAGCTACCGCTTGGGAAAACCCCTGGTTCGGGTTCCTTTCTACGCGATGGTGAACCTGATCGCGCAGAGGGCCATCGTCCCGGAGCTCATCCAAGACGACATGACCGCCGATCGCGTGGCTTCCGAGACGTTACGGCTGCTCGAAGATCCCGACGCGGCCGAGTCCATGCGGCGCGAGCTTCGCCAGGTCAAGAGCCGCCTGGGCACTGGAGGCGCGTCGCGGAATGCGGCGCGGGAGGTGCTTGCAGCGGCCCGCGCGGATCGTGCATCGAGGAAACCGAGTCACGAAGTCTTGACGACCTAAATGGAACGAGGAGGCAATTGAATGCGACTGGCGAATGAAACGCGGTGGCTCATGTGCAGCATACTCGTAACGATCCTGGCGGGCAGCTTGCCGGCAGACGCCGCTACGGTGGAAGCGATGACATTACAGGAAATGGCAC
>JBOGJF010000552.1:0-1864 GCA_050747785.1 Vicinamibacteria bacterium | reverse complement strand
GGAGCGTCGACGAACAGATCGCCTACCTGACCAAGGGCACCGTGGACGTCGTGCGGCCGGAAGAGCTCCGTTCCAAATTGGAGCGCTCGGCCAAGACCGGAAAACCGCTGCGCGTCAAAGTCGGCTTCGATCCCTCCGCCCCCGACATCCATCTCGGTCACACGGTCGTCATGAGAAAGATGAAGCACTTCCAGGATCTCGGCCATACGGTCTACTTTCTCATCGGCGATTTCACCGGTCTCATCGGCGACCCCAGCGGCAAATCGAAAACGCGCCCCCAGTTGACGCGGGAGCAGGTAACGGAGAACGCGGAGACCTACAAGCAGCAGGTGTTCAAGATCCTGGATCCCGAGAAGACCCAGATCGCATTCAATAGCGCGTGGCTCAATGGGCTCGATGGCGAGGGCATGGTGCGTCTCGCCGCCACGTACACGGTCGCGCGCATGCTGGAGCGCGATGACTTCCGGCGACGCTATCAGGCGCAAGAGCCCATCGCGATTCATGAGTTTCTCTATCCCCTAGCCCAGGCCTACGACTCGGTGCACCTGAAGGCGGACTTCGAGCTCGGCGGAACGGATCAGAGGTTCAATCTACTGGTCGGGCGGGACATCATGCGGGAGTACGGTCTCGAGCCACAGGTCATCATGACCATGCCTCTTCTCGAAGGGCTTGATGGCCTCGAGAAGATGTCGAAGAGCCTCGACAACTATGTTGGGATCACCGAGCCGCCGGAGGAAATGTTCGGGAAGCTGATGTCCATCACGGACGATCTCATGTACCGATACTACGAGCTCCTCACGGACAAGACGACGTCCGATATTCAAACGCTCCGGAAGGAGATCGAGGAAGGTAAAACTCATCCCAAGCGCGCGAAGATGGATCTGGCACGCCGAATCATTACCGACTTTCACTCCGCGGCCCTCGCCCAGCAAGCCGAGGAAGCGTTCGAAGCCGTCTTCCGCAAGAAGGAGTTGCCCGACGAGATGCCCGAGTACCATCTCGCGAAGAAAGCGCCTCCCGTCCTGCTCTCCCGACTGATGGTCGACTCCGGCCTCGCTACCTCCAAGAGCGAGGCGGCGCGCTTGATCCGCCAGGGTGCGGTCCAGTTGGACGGGGAGCGCGTGCCCTCCGACCGGGAGATCGCGCTTCAGGGAACGGGGGAAGCGGTTCTCAAGGTCGGCAAGCGCCGCTTCTGCCGGGTTATCCACGACTAGCTTCAGGGTTGCGTGCATTGACAAATCGGGCAGTTGTACGTATATATGCGAGTCCCCAACCTCGACCAAGACAGAGTGCTGAAAGGTAGGTATCACAATCGCGGGATTGGGTAAGGTCCGGGATGGGTCCATCGTGCGCTTTCTTTCGCCCTTCCTGCCTCTCCCAGCTGGATGGAGCGCGCCGTTTCAACACATTATGAGGTCGGTTCATGTTCACGGCAGAAGAAAGAAGGTGGACGATGACTAGGTTTGGCCGGATCGGTTGGACCCAGAAGCTCTTAGCCCTCGTCGGGCTCGTCAGCCTCGCTTCTCCCGCTCTGGCGCTGAGCTCCGTGGTCTCGGCTGCAGCCGAGACGACCTCCCCGCTAGCCGCTGCGGCCGCGGTACAGGGCAACCAGGAGATCGCGACTCTCGAGGCTTTCCGGGGAGGGGTCACGGTCATTCGCCTCGGGCAGTCGCTGCCGCCCTCGCCATCCATGCCCCTGCAGGTGGACGACATCCTCGTCACGAGGCAAGGTCGGGCCTCGGTGCGCTTTCACTCCGACGGGACGGTCGTTCGGATAGGCCCCAACTCGCGAGTCCAGATCGATGAAAGTGCCACGGAACGAGATGTTACGGTGTTCTTCGGGAGGTTGTGGGCTCATGTGGTG
>JBOGJF010000551.1:0-2446 GCA_050747785.1 Vicinamibacteria bacterium | reverse complement strand
GCGCTCGGGTTCCTTGTCGAAGAGCTGGAAGTAGAAAATCTCCTCCACTCCTTCGATTCCGTTTCGAATCTCATCGAAGGTCTCGGTGATCCAAGCCAAGTGCCGCTCCGGTGGAGTGACGCCGGACTCGGTCACCCACACGGGTCGGGTGGTCAGCCCGGCGAGGCTGGGGATCCAGCGGCGATCGTAGATGTGGTAGGCGACCCCGTCGCAAAAGCTCTCGAGACCCGCGTCGAGCATCGCACGGGTTCGCAGAAGACCGTCGGCATTCCCGACCTCGGCGGCGGAGACGACCATCAACTGCGGATCTACGTTTTTGAGGTCGTTGTGGACCGGGGCGAGGAACTCCCGCACGTAGGTTCGAGGCGTGACCCCGGTGAAATGCGTCGGCTCGTTGAGAATCTGCGCCGCGAACGCACCGGGCTGTTCGATCTCGGACGATGCGGCGGGAACGAAATCATCGAATAGGGAAAGATAGACGCGCAGGACTTCTTCACGCGTTTGGGAACGCGCCAGGGCTCGCATGAGGTCGCGTCCTTCCCCGAATTGGCCGATGATACCTAGAACGTTGATCCCCAGGGCGCGGGCGGCGCGCACGTAGGCGATGGCGGCCAGAAACTCCGGGCCGAATCCGCTGAACGAGATCGTGATCCGCATCCATTCGAATCCAAGCTCATAGATGAGCCGCATCTGGATGTCGACCAGCTCGGGAACGATGAGCGGTTCGGTGAAACCGGCATCTTCCTCGAGGCGCCGCAACGGCTGAATATTGATGCCGCCGTTCACCCGGGGGATGGGTTGCGGCAGCGGCGGAACCTGACTCCCCAAGGCCGCCCGCCCGGGTCCGACGACGGTGGCCAGGGCGTAGCTCGCTCCCATCTTGAGGAAGGCGCGGCGGTCGAGCCCCGTGCCCCTTCGCGGAAGAACGTACGAGTTTCCTGGAGGCTTGGGATGCATTCCCGACATTCTAGCTCGGGCGATCGAGCAGCGCTCAGGATACCCCTGTCCCTCGGCCATTAGATGGACTACCATCTTTCCGCCCAACCATGCTGAGAAGGGAATCGAAACCTTCCGTCTTCGGCACCGTTCCGCGGTGGTCGGCGATACTCCTCGTCGCGATCTTCGCCGCGAGCTGCCGGCCGTTTTCGGGCGAGGACTACTCCTTGGTCGACGCCGTCGAGCCCGATGCGGAGCCATCGCCTTCGGGTCGCTATCCCGATTTCGTCGAGGCATCGAGCGCGACGGGCAGCGTCAACATCGGGGGTGACACGCGCGAGTCATTGACACCGCCGTTTCCTTCTCGCCGGCGCTTCGACGTAGAAGTGCCTTCCGCCGCCTTTCTCGATTTCTCTACCGCGCTGGTCATGGTTCAGGATGTGCGCCGGGCTCGCGTGGAGTTTCGGGTCCTCGTGGGAGAGGGAACCGAGGAGGTGGTGGCGTACAGCGAGATTCTGAGGGCGGACGTTGCCAACCAATGGCAGGACCGCGAGGTCGATCTCTCGCCGTGGAGCGGTCGAGCCATTTCGCTGACGGTAGAGACACGCGCCGTGCCACCCCGAGTACAACCACTGTGGGCCGATCGGGTTCAAACCGTCTGGGGCAATCCGGTTCTGGGCTCGCGCCCAGGAAAGGCCCTCGTCACGAGCGTCGGTACCATCGCGCTCGAGTCTTCCCAGTGGTTGGGGACCCAGCTCGAAGCCTCCGGATTGCCTCCCGACCAGCAGGCCGTGACATGGATGTTCGGGCTCAACCTGTTTCTGGGAGGGATTCTCTCGATGGCGATCCGGGAGCTCTACAAGCGCTTCGCGAAGACGCTTGCCAACCGCGAGTCGTTCGCGAACATGCTTCCTCTATTCACGCTCGCCTCCATTACCGTCATCTCCGTGGTGCAATACTCCCCAGCCTTGGCATTGGGTCTCGTCGGTGCCCTGTCCGTGGTCCGCTTTCGCGCGGCGATCACGAGCGCCGAAGAGCTCGTTTATTTACTCATGTGCGTCGGATTGGGAGTCGCCATCGGGGCGAATCACGTCCATCTCGCGGTTGCGGCGGTGATCCTGTTGGCGCCCTTCGTCGTCTGGCGGGGAGTCGGAGCCCAGATGGATGACCGTCTCATCCTCACGGTAGCCGCCGAGCCGGCCGGTTTCTTCGATGCCGACCGCGGCAGCGTGATCGACGTCGTTAGGCGCATCACGAGCGAGATGGTCGTGGAACGACTGGATCGGGAGGCGGAACGCATTCTTCTGAGAGTCAGGATTTCCGTGCGCAGTGGGAACGACCTGATCGCGCTCGTGGCAGCGCTTCGGACCCGAGTCGCCGAGTGTCGGGTCTCGTCGGAATCCGACGCTTCTTGAGCGGAGCTCTCCATCGAACGATGACGCGATGATGCGATGCCACCGGCCCTTGGTCTTGTTGGTCTTTCTCACCATCGTCGGAGGAGTCCTCAACC
>JBOGJF010000550.1:0-3060 GCA_050747785.1 Vicinamibacteria bacterium | reverse complement strand
AGTGTTATCTCTCACACTTCATCGTGATCCACGATACTCGTGTTCTCGGATTGGTTAACGCGGGGAACAGCGCGACGAGACGGGTCAATGCGGGAGACGAGGTTGAGACTTGAATGTGATAAGAGATTGCCTGGTAGATAGAAAGAGGAGATGGGCCCGCCACGTTATGGCCGTGCGGGCCCGTGGCCGGTGCAGCTACGTCATCACACATGGCTCACCAGCGAGCAGTACGTTAGCGAAAGAGGCTGGCTTCAAGCAAGTCTGAAACGGTGCCCAAGCCATCCCGAGGGTGGCTGTTGTTTTTCCCGCCATGGCACCTACCCCAGGACTGAACCACCGGGGATGCAAGTAGCTCGATGGTACCGCCGAGATGCTCACCGTACGTTTAGCTTGCTGCCAGACTGCATGAGCTCACGATTGGTAGGAAGCCTCGACGAGGCGGAGCAGGTCGTGGTGAAGGTGGAGGAGTCTGCGAGTGTCGAGGTGGCGGCCCAGGCGCTGCGACCGGACATCGACGTACCAGGGGCCATCCGGTGGGTTCGTCGGCGTCTTCAAGGTGTGCGCGCCAGCCTTTTGATTCTACTTACGCTGTTGCCGGGTCGTCTGGGAAGCAAGGCGGAGTTGCTGGAGGCCCGGAGAATCCTGGAGACGGAGCGTTGCCTGGTGAGGTTGCGCGAGATCGCCGCCCCTCACCTTCAGGCGCTGCCACGGCCGCTCGGATTCCGCCCTTGGCAGCGTCGAACGACCGAGTGCGATTCTCGATTCCAACAGAAAACGGGGCCTGACCCGCCTCGCGATTCGCGGTAATTTTCCTCCGCATCCATCGGACGAGAGGAGAAGAACAGGTGTTGGAGGAGAAGACTCGACAGCAGATCGCGTTGTTTCGTTACGGCCTCATCGCCGACCTCGTGCATCGACGAGAAAGAGAACGGGGCCTTTACGTTCTGCTCCGTGAGAAGGCCGCCCGCAGCTATGAGATTCCCGGTTCGCGCCGCACTCGGGTGGCCGTCGAGACTCTTCGCGATTGGCTCGGTGCCTATCGCCGCGGGGGGTTCGAGGCGCTCTATCCCAAGCCGAGACGGGACCAGGGTCGAGCCCGGGCGATCCCGCAAGAAGTAGCTGACCTTCTGTGCAGCATCAAGGAGGAACGGCCCGCTCTGTCAGTGGCGTTGGTGATCGAACAGGCAAAAAGCAGCGGTTCCATCTCTGAAAGCCTCTATCTGGCTCCGGCTACCGTGCACCGCCTGCTTTCCCGCAGCGGGCTCATGGACAAGAAACCAACCGAGCCTACGAGCAAGGATCGACGTCGTTTTGCCTTCGAAAAAGCTAACGAGTTGTGGATGAGCGACGTCATGCACGGCCCCGCGGTGATTGCGGAGAACAAACGCAAGCGCAAAACCTACCTCATCGCCTTTCTCGATGACGCCACTCGCGTCGTCCCCTACGCCACCTTCGCTTTCTCCGAGAACACCGCGGCTTTCATGCCTGCACTCCAGCAAGCGATCCGTCGTCGCGGCGTTCCTCAACGACTCTACGTCGACAATGGCGCCGCCTACCGCTCTCATCACCTCGCTCTCGTTTGCGCCAAAGTGGGTATCACCCTCATCCATGCCCGTCCATACCAACCACAAGGAAAAGGAAAACAAGAGCGCTGGTTCCGAACCGTTCGCATGCAGCTGTTATCTCGACTCCACGAGGACGACACCAAGAGCCTCGAAGCTCTCAACCGCAAGCTCTGGAGCTGGGTCGAAGCCGAGTACCACCAGACTCCCCATAGGGGTCTCGACGGTGTTACGCCCTTCGACCGATGGGCCATGTCTGCGGATGACGTCCGTCTCGCCGACAGCGCCGTTATCGAGGACCTCTTCTTCTTCGAGCAAATCCGAAAGGTCCAGAAGGACCGAACCGTGAGCCTTCTCGGGCTCGTCTACGAGGTCGACGCCTCCCTGGTCGGCCAGACCGTCACCCTGCGCTTTGACCCCTCCCGAAAGGGCCGACCGATCGATGTCTATTTCAATGGACGAAAGATTCAGCAAGCCAAACCCGTCGACCTCTACGCCAACTGCTTCGTGCGTCGGGATCACACCACCAAACACCTCAACCCGGATTCCCCGCCCCCCTCTCCGCCGCAAGGCCTGCCTTTGCGAAAACTCAAACCCAGTGAGGAGAACTGAGATGTATCGCAAACACTTCGGTTTCACTCAGCATCCCTTCAGCAACGAGATCGAGCCCGACGAACTCTTTGCCGCCGCCGCCTCCAAGGAACTCGAGGTCCGACTCGCCCATCTCATCGAACTGCGCGGCATCGGCCTCGTGACCGGCGACAGCGGAAGCGGAAAAACTTGCTGCTGTCGCAAGGTGCTTCACGCCCTTCACTCCTCGCTCCACCGGGTGCTCTACGTCTGTCTTTCCACCGGAAACGTCATGGACCTCTACAAACCCATCTCCTGGGAGATGGGCCTTCCCGTCGAACGCAGCCGCGCCGCGCTCTTTCGACAAATCCGCTCCGAGGTCACCAGGCTCGTTTCCGAGGCCCGTTGCAGACCCATACTCGTCATTGATGAGGCTCATCATCTTCGGCCCGATGTGCTCGAGGACCTTCGCCTGCTCACCAACTACAACATGGACGCGGAAAACCGACTTTGTCTGCTTCTACTCGGACAGACCGAACTGCGCCGCCGTCTCTCGATGGCCGTCTACGAAGCGCTTTCCCAACGCATCGTGGTCCGATTCCATCTCACCCCCCTGACCCGCGACGAGCTCCCGCAATACATTCTCCATCGTCTCCGGCGAGCCGGAACCGAACTCCACCTCTTCGAGCCCCCCGCTCAAGAGGCCCTGTTCCAGGCAACTGGCGGCTTACCTCGGAAAATCAACCTCCTCGCTCACCACGCCCTTCTCGCCGCTGCCTTGGAGCGCGCCAAAACCGTCGCCGCTCACCACGTCGAGGCCGCTCTTCCAGAAGTCGCCTGATTTACTTCAGGAGTTATCCCATGGAGTCTTCCGCACCCTCGATGTCGCTCGACACCAAGGTCCTCGAGATTCTCAACTATCTCGAAC
>JBOGJF010000549.1:0-2654 GCA_050747785.1 Vicinamibacteria bacterium | reverse complement strand
GGCTGCAACCCCACATGATCAGGGCGATCACCCATGCCCGGAGAAACTCTCTCTCTTCGGCGCCGCGCCCGATGCACGAATAATACGGGAGCCAGAAGCTAAGACCGACACGGCACTGGAGGCATCGACCCCATGCTGCAACCTGGTTCTCGATTGCGCGTGACCCTTGCACTGGTGGCCGCAGGTCATCACTCGGACCTGCAGGACCCCGATCAGTAAGCTACTGTGCGTTCGCAATCGGGCTGGCTCACACCACATCACCGAGGTGATCCATGACCGTTCCCAAGCCCGCTCGTCTCCGGGTCGACAACCTGCCGACCGTCTTTCCGAACGCGGCCGGTCTCGACATTGGCAGTGCCGAGATCGTCGTCGCCCTGCCACCAGACCGCGACGTGACCGTGGTCCGTACGTTCACCACGTTCACCGCCGATCTCACGCAGTTGGTGACGTGGTTGCTCGCTCACCACATCGATACCGTCGCGATGGAATCCACCGGCGTCTACTGGATTCCGATCTACGAGATGCTCGAGGCGGCCGGCATCCGTGTCTACTTGGTCAATGCCCGTCACTTCAAGATCGTGCCCGGCCGTAAGTCGGACTACAACGACGCCCAGTGGTTGCAAAAGCTGCATGCCCTCGGCCTCTTAACAGGCTCCTTCAGACCGGACGATGAAATGTGCGTACTCCGGTCCCTCCTCCGACATCGCGCGCAGCTCATCGAGCATCGCTCTCCCCACGTCCTTCACATGCAAAGAGCTCTCAAGCTCATGAATATCCAACTACCCGAAGTGCTGAGCGACGTGACGGGCGTCACCGGGATGGCGATCCTGCGCGCCATCGCCGCTGGGGAACGCCGGGGAGACGTCTTGGCCAAGTTACGCCGACCGGGGTGTCGCCACACCGAAGAGGACATCATCCAGGCGCTGACGGGCACCTGGCGTGATGAACACGTCTTTGTGCTCGTGCAGTCGTTGGATCTCTATGACTTCTACACGACCAAGATTGCCGACTGCGATCACCGGCTCGACCAGCAGTTTTCCTCCATGAAGCCCCGCTTTGACATCGAGGGCGAACCGCCAGCACCCCCCACGTCCCGCACGAAGAAGAACTCCAACTCGAAAAACCAACCCGCCTACAATGTCCGCGCACATTTGGTGCGCATCCTCGGCATCGATCTGGTCGACATCATCGGGATCTCCGAGTCGCTGGCGCAAACCATCATTTCTGAGATCGGCACCGACATGTCCCGCTTTCCCACCAGCAAGAACTTTTGCTCCTGGCTGGGGCTGGCGCCCCACAACGATATTTCCGGGGGAAAGGTGTTGCGCTCCCGCGTGATCAAAGTCCACAACCGTGCCGGGCAAGCCCTCCGACAAGCCGCTCAATCGTGTTCACGATCCCACTCGCTCTTCGGCGCTTTCTACCGAGCCCGAAGTGCGCGCAGTTCCTCCGAGGAAGCCGTCGTCGCCACGGCCCATAAGATTGCCCGCGTCATCTACCACATGCTTACCTGTCACGAGGCGTTCAAACCCGAATCGATCCGTGCTTTTGATCAGAAGCGTCGGCAAAGGGACGTCAAATACTTGCAGAAAAAGGCCAAAGCTCTAGGCTTCGTCCTTCAACCGATGACCGCCTGACTGAGAGTTTCTCAGTAACCGGTTGTTAGCCTGCGTCGCCATATTGAACAGTCGCCTCATCAGATCTCCAACAGATCCTTGCCGACGATTACGGGCCCGTGGAAGTGCACGCGTGCCGCGTCGATCCACATTTGGTCGGTCACGGTCGAATCCTCGGCGGGCACGAGGTGCGAAAGCACCAGGGTCTTGACGCCGGCGGCTTGCGCTACGCGGCCGGCGTCCTCCGCCGTAGTGTGGTGCGACATGATGCTCTGCTTGAGACTCGTCGCATTGGGAACCCCTGCGACCAGTCGATCGACACCCGGAACGTAGAGCGCGTCGTGGACCAAAACATCCACGCCCTGGGCGAGCTTGATGAGGTTATCTGACGGCGCAGTGTCACCCGAGATCACGATGGATCTATCGCGAGCATCGAATCGATAGCCGAACGTGGGGACAACGGGCGGATGGTGTACGAGCGCAGCGGTGACCTTGACGTTCTCATCCTGCATCACTGGGCCACCCCCTTTGAGCTCGTGGACGTGAACCAGTGGAGCGAGCGGCACCCGCCCTTCGTCGGCGATGCGCGTCGAGATGTCGTACGCGTTCATGTCGAAGAACTGCTTGGTCATCTTCTCGAGTGGTGGTGGTCCCCACGCGTCGACCCGGGTCCGTAGTCCGGCGGCCCACGCCAGCAAGACCAAGTTGCCGTAGTCGGCGTTATGGTCCGAATGATGGTGCGTAAGGAAAATGTGCCGGAGTCTCGGCAGGGGCACGCCGGCGAATACGAGCTGGCGGGCAACTCCGTCGCCACAGTCGACCACGTATGCCGTGTCGTTGAAGAGTATGACCTGTGCTGGCGCGGAGCTCGCCTTTCTTGGCCGAGGTCCGCCTCCCGTTCCGAGGAGGATTAGCCTCATCTTGTCGCGCTGCCCGATTGCCGGCCACGGCCAGAGGGCGATGCCGGCCATGGCCACCGCCATGACAACAAATCTACGTCGATCGATTCGCATCTGCGCGTCAGTCTCTATCTTGCCC
>JBOGJF010000548.1:0-8666 GCA_050747785.1 Vicinamibacteria bacterium | reverse complement strand
TCTGTCATCCCTATCCCCTGAGGCGACTTGGCGTCATCACCTGAGGCAAGAGCCGGATGCGGGAAAGCCGCTCGTCCGGATCCGTGGAGGGGGTTATGGGCAACCATGATTCCTACTCCGACAACCTATCGTCTACCGTGGATGAAGTACATGGCGATCGGTGTGGCAATCCACTCGACGAAAATCACAGGCAAGACCGGACCAAGAGCGGCAGACCCATCGTACGGAGTCGAGCCAATCAAGAGGCCGACGATGTTGGCGAGCCCGATGCCGCCGGTAAGAACCATCCCCAGTCGATTACGGCGCCAGAAGGGGCCGCCCTGAACGGCCATCGCCGCCGTCCACCCGATGATGGCCACCTGACCGAGGAAGACGCGTAGCTCGAGCGCCTCGATGGGCCACGGCCACGCGCCCGTCAAGGAGCTCGCGAACACGAGCCCGAGCAGGGCAAGACCGAGGTATAAGAAAGCGCGGAGGGCCATCCACGCTCGCCAGCCGAGAGGCGCGATGGCGATTGGCGAGCTTGCGGGGCCAGCGCCTCGGGCCTGCAATCGACCGACGATGGGAATGAGGAAGGGCCCCACGTAATAGAACATGAGCCAGACGAGCGTCGTCACGTGGTAGGGCCTGAACGTCTCCCAGTGCAGCATCGTCGCAAGAAGAAGCACGAGGGAGAAAACGATGAGGCCTCCCATTCCGTTCCGTACCTGTTCCCAGTCATTCTCGCGGAGAGCAAGGAGATAGTAAGGAGTGGCCCCGACGTAGGCCGCGCCGATGAGAATAGCGGAGCGGGGGTGGGGGATGACCCAGGCCCAGTACGACTCGGTCCCACCGGGAAAAAGGAACAGCAGGAGCCCGAAGGGCACGATCACGCCGAGGATGGCCCAGAAGAGCACCCGAAATTCGACGGCAAGAGGGCTCATGCTACGTCGGATCCACGCTCGGGACTGGAGAAGGCAACTGGCGCATCGAAGACGGTCCGGCCGCGTTGCATCCTAGAACGGACCGGGGATTTCATCAACCCCCGCCGGCACGACGTGATTTTGGCCGGTTGTTACTGGGCTCTCTAGTTGACGGCGCCGGCCATCTCGCCCGAGCCTCCGAGCACCATTCCGACGGCGAACAGGGCGAGCCCTCCCAGCATGTAGAGGAACGGTTTCTTGGTGTCGTTCCAGTACATGACCACGAAGATGAGGCTCACGAACGGCACGAAGAGGTACCCGAGACCCCAAAGGATGCTCGTCTGGAACGCCTTTACGAGAAGCCAGATCCCAGTGATCCCCATGACGAGGACGCCCACGATCAGTAGCACCAGAGCCATCGCTTCCATAGATCCTCCCTCTGCTCGAGCGGTTGATTCGGTTTTTGCGGTGTTTCAAACAGTGTAGCACCGTTTTTTCGAGGAGGCGACCGCCAAGTCCGAAAACACCCGAGGAGGGGAGTCACTCTGGTAGAGCGAAAGCCACGAGCGAGTCACCAATTTTCGACCGTGCCCGTCCGTTACCACCTGCCGCAATCACGACGAACTGACGTCGACGCCCGTCTTCCAGACGAACCTCGTAGGTCATCGGAGTCGCTTGGCCGCCGGCCGGAAGGCGTCCTTTCCAGAGCTCCGCCCCGGTATCGACGTCAAAGGCTCTCAAATAGTCATCCTTGATCGTGCCGCTGATGAAGGCCAGGCCGGACGCGGTCAGGATTGCGCCGCCCAGGCTTGGAAGACCTTCCTGGCCTGCGGTCTCGCCGAGCGTCGTCTCCCACTTGGGTTCGCCGGTCCGGAGGTCGATCGCGTGAAGGTGTCCCCATGGCGGGGGATTACACGGGATCTCGATGAGATCGAACGCGAGTGTCTCGGTGAAAAATGCGCGGGTCATGCCGAAGGGTGTTCCATCCTGCGGCCGAACCTCGCCCTCGGGATCGGCGCGGCGTTCTTCCGGGTACTCGGAGCTTGGAAAGAGTCGTACCGTCCACGCGATGTTCGTCGAGTTCGTGATCAGAAGGTTCCGTTCGGGATCGATGGCGACACCACTCCAGTTGAGCCCGCCCCCGCTTCCCGGAAACAGAATGGTGCCCCGAACCGACGGAGGCGAAAAAATCCCCTCACTAACCATACTCTCGAGGAGCGTCCGACAACGGAATCCGTTGACCGAGCGCACGTCGATGTCTTCGGTTCGTAGTATCTGTTTCGCAAGCGCGGGCGGGCGCTCCGGAAACGGCTGGGTGGGGGAGAGCCACTGGCCCTCGGCACCCAGCTGAGGGACGGGTCTTTCTTGTACGGGGAATAGAGGTTCACCTGTCCTTCGGTCCAGGAGAAAGAGGTGGCCCGTTTTCGTTGCTTGCGCCAATGCGGGAACCGGGCCGTCGTCACTCTCGAACGTGTAGAGAGCGGGTTGGGCTGGAACGTCGTAGTCCCAGAGATCATGATGGACGGTTTGGAAATGCCAGGCAATCTCACCGGTCGCGCCCTTGAGAGCCACGACCGAGCTTCCGTAGTAGCTCATGTCAGACCGCTCGCCACGGTACTCGCCACGGTAGAAGTCCGGTGCGGGATTGCCGGTAGGGACGTAAACGAAACCGAGCTCTTCGTCGACCGACAGGATCGACCACACGTTCGGAGTCGCGAGCGCGTAGCCCGCCTCGCTCACCGGTCCATCGAAATCCGGCGGTCGGAAGTCCTGATGCCACTCGAGCTCTCCGGTCCGCGCGTCGAACGCACGCACGGTGCCGCTCGGCGCATTCGTTCGCTGGTTGTCGGCCACGGCGGCGCCGACGATGACCAAGTCCCGGAAGATCGCCGGCGGCGACGTCACTTGATACTCGCCCTTCCAGCGAAGCCTTCCGATGTCTCGCTCCTGTGCGAGGTCGTACTGGCCGTCGTTGGCAAAGTCCGGACAGGGTTGGCCGGTTCGCGCGTCCAGGGCGAAGAGGCGGGCGTCGTTGGTGCCGGTGAAAATGCGCGTGTGACACATCTCGCCTGCTTGGCGTTGAGAGTCGGTCCACGCGGAAACGCCGCGGCAAACGAGCTGGTTCTCGTAGTCCACATTGAGAGGAATGCCCGGATCGAAGACCCAGAGCTCGGCTCCGGTAAGCGGATCCAGTGCGAAGACGCGGTTGAATGGCGTGCAGAAGATGAGTCGTCCCTCGACCAGAATCGGAGTGGCTTCAAAGGCGGTAGCGGAGGCAATATCACCGCTGGTTCCTTCGGACTGGTCGCCGTGCCGGAAGGTCCATGCCTTCTTGAGATCGGTGACGTTGGTCTTGTCAATTTGATCCAGTGGGGAGTAGCGCATCCCGCCGGGACCCTTCCCGTAAGATGGCCAATCGCTCGTTGTGCGGGGCTCGGGAGCGAGGCGAGGGCCGAACTGGAGGACCGAGCAGGCAGCGAGGATGCCTAGGAACGCCGCGAGCCCAGCGCAGCAGAGCCATCTCATAGGAGCTTTAAAAGAGGGAAGTTTAGCACAGATCGGGACGGCATCCTTGCGGTATTGCGCACTGTCCTGTGCGAATAATCGATCTATACTGCGAAGTCCGCCTGAGCTCGTGAGATGCGCGCCTTCATGAAGGAAGCGAGAGGCTCGGCCTCCGGGCTCGCTCTCTGCGCCGCCCTGATGGCGGCCTCTTGCCTGCCGATCTATCGCACGAGCCAGGCCGATATCGCCCCGGCCGCTCCGGGCTACGAGTCCGCCGTCCAGGTTCGCTTCCTGGGTGTAGGAGGATTTCTCATTAGGCGCGGGTCGGACGCCGTGCTCACCGCTCCCCTCTACACGAACCCGAGCGAAACCGAGCTAGGCGGCCCCCTCGCGCCGAACCCGGATCGCATCGCCATGTTTCATCCTCCGAGCCAGGACGTGAAGGCGATCTTCGTCGGTCACGCGCACTACGACCACTTGATGGACGTTCCATACGTGTGGAAGAACACACCGGACGCGATGATCTACGGAAACGAGAGCACCAAGAACATCCTGGCCGGCTATAGTCCGGCCGCCTCCGTGCCGGCGGGCGTGCCGGTGATTCCCCCGGAAAAAGTGCGGGCTCTCAACAGCTCGAGCGACAACGTCGTCGACTACCGGATGTGCCTGGACCGGGAAGGCCTCGGCGACGACCCGGTGACCGAGGACGCGAGTCAGGGCCGCTGGGTGGACGTTCCCGGCGCGCGCGTGCGCTTTCGCGCCTTGTGCTCCGAGCATCCGCCCCAGATAGCCGGAATGATCCATCTCTGGCCGGGCGCCGTCCTGCGGCCCCGGTTTCGCCCGCCCGATAACGCCATGAACTACCTCCAGGGCGAGACCCATGCGTTTCTCATCGACTTCATGAACGAGGAGGGTACGGTGCCCGAGTTCCGGATCTATTATCAAGACGCTCCCACGAACGTGCCCATCGGGGAAGTCCATCCCTCGCTTCTCGAGGAGAAGCGGGTCGATCTCGCGCTCCTTTGCGTCGGCAACTTCTTCGACGTCGCCTCTCCAACCCACATCGTGACCAATACGCATCCCCGCTATGTCATCCTGGGCCACTGGGAGAATTTTTTCCGGGCCCAGAACGAGGAGCTCAAGGGGCTTCCACTCGCGGGAAGCGTTGTGAAGGCGGTTCAAGAGGCCGCACCGGATGCTCTCGTGTATCTGCCGGCGCCGCAGACCGTGTTTCAGTTCTCGCCGGAGGGTGTGGAGCCTTAGGATCTGCACGCCGATTGCAGACGACGCTCGAGAAGAGGAGGGGAGCGATGGCGAGAAGGATTTCCCGGCGGCAGTTCGTCCAGGGTAGCGCAGCGCTTGGGCTCGCGGGAACGGTACGCTGCGCGAGCCGGTCTTCGACGGTAACGCCCAGCGGTGGCCTCCAGTGGGAGAACTGGGCGAGCACCGTCGTGCACCGGAACTTGAAGGCCCTCTATCAACCCACGACCCTCGATGAGCTCAAGGCGAACGTCAGGGAGGCGGCGGACAACGGCTGGCGGCTCCGGGTCGTCGGGAGCGGTCACGCCTGGTCGAACCTCGGGCTTCCCGAAGGCAATGGCGCCGTCATGCTCATGGACAGACTGAACCAGGTCCTTGGCCAAGACGGGAACGTCGTCGAAGTCCAGGGAGGCATATCCATCGAGAGCTTGAACGAGGAGCTCTTCAACCGCGGGCTGGCACTCGCGAACATGGGAGACGCCAATCCGCAAAGCATATCCGGAGCGCTCTCGACCGAAACGCATGGCTCGGGCGTAACCCTCGGATCGATCTCGGAGTTCGTCGAGGGGATGACGCTCGTCACGGCAGACGGGCAGGAGCGCATCCTGGAAGGGGAGGAGCTCGAAGCGGGCCGGGTCTCTCTGGGCCAGCTCGGAGTCATCTACTCCGTGAAGCTCGCCGTCCTTCCGAGCTATTACCTGGACCACCAGGAAACGCTGGTACGCTTCCGGGACGAGCAGCCGGAGATAGACGCGCTTCTAGAGAACCGCCACCTCGAGTACTGGTACTACCCTTACACCGAAAAAACGGTGCGCATCATTCGCAACACGGTCGACTCGACGGAAGAGATCAATCCGATAACCCCTTGGGAAACCGCGCTCATCCTCGTGAGCGCCCGCTACGCCGAGCTCAAGGGGAGAGTGGATCCCGCAGGCCTCCCCGACATGTTCCGGACCGCGGCGAACGAGACGACGTTTCCGACGATCGAGAGGCAAGGGCCGTCGCACAGGATTCTGCTCGGAAAAGGGAACATCTGGCGCGAGGCCGTCAAGACCTACACGATGGAATATCAGTTCCCCTATAGCAATCTCTGGGCGGCCTTCGACGCGCTCGAAGACAGCATCGCTCTCGCGGAGACCCAGGGCGTTTTCGTCGGCTCGCCCATCCAGTTCCGTTTTTCGAAGAAGAGCGAGCGAAGTCTCCTGAGCCATTTTCGTTTCTCGCCCACGGTGTCTTTCAGCATCAGCTTCTTCACGACGAGCCCGGGCGCCCATACGTGGCTTCCCGATATCGAACAAAGACTCATCGCTCTCGACGGAAGACCCCATTGGGGCAAGGTGTACTACATCCGCCCCGAGAAGGATCCTCGTTTCGAGCCGATCCGAGCGCGGCTGGATCCGAACGGCGTATTCGGGTTCGAGCAACCCACGTACGAGCCCGACTAGGAACCATCTTGGGAGTGCTTGCGCGCTGTGTTGCCCTGATTCTGGCCCTTTCGCCGCTCGCCGAGGCGTCCGGGAGCCAGAATCGTCCGGGCCCGCCCGAGGACCTTCATCCCGAGATCCGAGTGATGCGGACGTTCGCCCCCATCCTGTGGCTTGCGACGGATGAACCTACCATCCCGACTCTTCCGCATCCTCTCGCTTTCGATGGGGTGAACAACTTCGGTGCGGCCGGAAAGGACTTGGAGAGCTTCCCCGAGCTCGAGTGGGACATCGAAGCGCCATTCGAGGAGGTGGTGCGAGTCATCGACGAGCAAGTCAGAAACAAGCGCCTCCAAGCACGCGTTCTCTACGAGCCGCCCAAACTACCACCGACGTGGTCCCGTCGATTCGGGGACGAGTTCGTCTACGCGCTCGAGTACTGGTTCTACTACCCGTATGACCGGGGCCTGGGTGGAGGCCACAAGGGAGACTCGGAGCACGCCTTCATTTTCGTCGCGATCGAAAAGGAGCTCGAGAGATACGAAGACCTTCTCGACGGACGCGTCGTCGGCGTCGTGGGCGCCGGCCACGAGACGCACACCGCCAACAACGTTTTGGTTGCCACGAGCGCGCCGCAACCTCGCGGGGAAATCTTTCCCACCGAGCTGCCCCAGCATATTCCGATTCTCGTCGAGCGGGGCAAGCATGCGAGCGCTCCCGATCGCAACTTCGACGGGCGATTCGACATCGGTGCCGACGTGAACCTTTTTCGTGACGCCGCCTGGGGCTCGAGAGACGTTTACCCGGACAGCCTGTTTCATATCATCGGGAATTTCGAGGATTGGTATTCGTTGCCAAGGAATCAGCAGGAGATCTTGATGGAGTCGGAGTCTTTTGATGAGGAGTACTACGAGGGCTACCAGGACTCGTACCCCGCACGCTTCCCGCCGGGTGGGGCCTCGGACTCCGATCCGAACCGCTACACGCTCTTTCCGCGTCGTGACCTCGCGTGCCTCTATCAGCTCTTGGGCCGGGAGGAAGATGCCGATCCTGCTTGCGGCGGCTCGGTCGAGGACTTCCTCTCCGAGCACAAGGAATGCTTCTGGCTCGAGAACGCCCCGACGTCGATTTCTCTGGATCCAAATGTATTGGCGGCCCTACGGCGGTGGCCGGACCGCGGCGAATGGGAGGGGGACACGCACCACTTGTCGCTCCTCGACCATCGTGATGCACAGAATCCCCAAAACATATTCAAGCTCCATCTCTACCCGACGGTATCGCTCGGCGGGGGACTACAGTGGGACGGCGGGTCGGGCTCGCTGCTTCATCTCTCTCCCCGGGTTGCCGAGATTACGACCTCGGACGCGCAGTGGTTTCCCAACAGCATGCTCGAGATCAATACCAACTTCGACATGGACCCGTGGAAGTTCCACGACCTGGAGTTCCATTACCTGTTCTTCCGAGGGGGCTATGCGGGCTTCTTTGCGGGAACGAGCATGCGTCGAGAACGGCTCTCAGGCACCGCCGACTTGAGTCCCGAGCAAGCCGAGGAGGTGGCCAAGCAAATCGGCACCGACCTTCCCGACCGGGACGCCGAGAGCCGAACGCGCTGGGCCATCGACGCGGGTTGGGCCATCAGTTTCAACTTCATGAAGTTGCATCAGGATGTCTTCTTGGACGCTAAGGTCGGCTTGAAGGCCGATCTCTTCAATGACCCGCCGAGCGATCTGGAGCTCGCCTTGGGAGCACAGAGTCAGTTTCGTTTGCTGGTGAGCGTCGGCATCCGGAAGGGCATCGCATTCCCGCTGAATCCGCTCTCGTATTGAGCTCCATCACTGCCTTTTGCACGGCGGGTCGGCCCGTGGCTCCCCTGGCGTGATAACCTTGACCGCTGACCCAGGCCAGGGGATGGGAGGGAGCGCCCGACGTCGGAGGACTCGAACGATGAAACGTAGCCTTGCATCGAGCGCGCTTGCGCTTTGTCTCGGTTCCAGTGCGATCGCTCAGGAAGGCACCTTGCTCGTGGCAAACCGACAAGGTGGGAGCATCTCTTTCTTCGATCTCACTACCCAGGTGGAGATGGCCCGCGTTCCCATCGGACCCACGATCCCGCACGAGGTGGAAGTCTCTCCGGACGGGCGCTGGGCGTTGACGGGGGAGTACGGACCCGAAAGCGCGCACGGTCGTCGGCTGGTGGTCATCGACCTGCTCGATGCCCGCGTGACCGGCTACATCGATCTCGGGCCCGACTCGAGGCCTCACGACATGATGTTCTTTCCGGACAGTCGGCGGGCGGTGGCCACGATGCAGGAGTCGGATCGCGTCGCGATCGTCGACGTCCAGGATCGCACTGTGCTGCGCACCTATCCCACCGGCGGCAGGGAAGGCCACATGGTGCGGCTCAGCCCCGATGCGAGCCGCGCTTACGTGACCAGTCGCGGTGCCGAGGGCACGCTTTCGGTGATCTATCTCGACGAGGATCGCGATCCGACGGTCATCGAGACCGGGCCGGGTGCGGAGGGCATCGCCATCACGCCGGATGGGAACGAGGTGTGGGTGATGAACCGCGCGGAAG
>JBOGJF010000547.1:0-2877 GCA_050747785.1 Vicinamibacteria bacterium | reverse complement strand
GCTCAGGCCCGGGCTAACCGGGCCCAGGCGGAGGCCGAGCTCGCCCGCGCCCATCAGGACGTCGTCCGCTACGAGCCTCTGGTCGCGAAGAACGCGATCTCGCGGCAGGAATACGAGACCGCGGTCGCGGTCGAGCGGGCACAGGAGTCCGCCGTCGCGGCGGCGCAGGCGGCGGTCGAGAGCAGCGAGATCGACTTGAGCTACACCAAGGTGGTCGCCCCCGACAACGGGCTCGTGGGGAAGACCGAAGTCTACCCTGGAACTCTCGTAGGTCTCGTCCAAAACAATCTCCTGACCCACATCTCCAAGATCGATCCCATCCACGTGCGATTCACCATCGCCGAGCAGGACTATCTTTATTATGCGCGCAGGAAACCGGACCCAGAACCGATCGAGAGAGACGAGGCCGACTTCCAGCTCGTCCTCGCCGATGGGTCGGTTCATCCTCAACCGGGGCGGCTCGTCTTCGTGGATCGGAACGTCGACCCCCAGACGGGAACCATCCTTCTCGAGGCCTCCTTCCCCAATCCCGAGCAGATCGTCCGCCCCGGTCAGTACGCCCGAGTGCGCGCGGCGGTGGACTTCAAGAAAGGCGCCATACTCGTGCCTCAGCGCTCGGTTCAGGAGCTCCAGGGCATCTACAACGTGGCGGTCGTGAAACAAGATGATACCGTGGACCTCCGCATGGTGACTCCCGGCCAGCGTATCGAGAACCTCTGGGTCATCGATTCCGGCCTCACGGCCGGTGAACGCGTGATCGTCGAGGGACTCCAGAAAGTGCGAGCGGGGGTCAAGGTCACGCCCGAAACGGTGACGGTCGAGGAAGGGGGCTAGCCATGGCCGACTTCTTCATAAGGCGGCCCATCGTCGCCATGGTCATCTCGATCCTCATCGTGCTCCTCGGCCTCAATAGCTTGAGTGGGCTCGCCTTCGAGCAATACCCGTTCCTCGCCCCCCCCACCATCCGCGTTACCACCACCTACCCGGGCGCCTCCGCCCTCGCGGTCGAACAGTCGGTGGCAACTCCCATCGAGCAGGAGGTGAACGGGGTCGAGGGAATGATCTACATGAAGTCCTCGAACACCAGCGACGGCCGCATGCAGCTCGACGTGAACTTCGAGGTGGGAACCGACCAGGACATGGCGAACGTCCTCACCCAGAACCGCGTGTCGTCCGCCCAGGCGCGCCTCCCCCAGGAAGTGATCCAGCAGGGCGTTACCGTCAAGAAGCAGAGCCCCAGCATCCTGATGGTGATCTCGCTTTATTCCCCGAACGGAAGCTACGACGCCAACTTTCTCATCAACTACTGCGGCATCAACCTCCGCGATCAGATCCTGCGCACTCCGGGGATCGCCCAGGTGGATCTTTTCGGGGGCACTGACTACGGCATGCGGATCTGGCTCCTGCCCGACAAGATGGCGAAGCTCGGTCTCACGCCCGCGGACGTCATCGGAGCCATCCAAGAGCAGAACCTTCAGGCTCCCGCCGGCCGCATCGGGATGCGTCCTTCACCAGAAGACCAGGAGTTCACCTATACGGTGAGCGCCCCGGGCCGTCTGGTGAGCGCCGAGGAGTTCGAGAACATCATTATTAGAGAGACCGAGACCGGTGCCCAGATCCGCGTCAAGGACATAGGAAGGGCCGAGCTGGGGTCGCAGGACTACAACTCCTTCGGCCGGTTGAACGGCCAGCCGGCGGGGGCGATGGCGGTGTACCTGCTGCCCGGCGCGAACCAGCTCCAGGCGGCAGAGGCGATCTACGAGACCATGGAGCAAGCTAAGGAGCTCTTCCCCGCCGACATCGACTACCGGATCGTCTACGACACGACTCCGGCCGTCGAGGCCTCCATCGAGTCGATCGTGCACACGTTCATCGAGGCGGTCATCCTCGTCACCCTGGTCGTCTTCATCTTCCTCCAGAACCTGCGGGCGACCATCATCCCGCTCATCACCGTGCCGGTATCCCTCATTGGCACGTTCATTTTCTTTCCCCTCCTTGGCTTTTCGGTGAACACGCTCTCCATGTTCGGCCTCGTTCTCGCCATCGGCATCGTGGTGGACGACGCGATCGTCGTCGTGGAAGCGGTGATGCACCACATCGAGCACGGAAAGAGCCCGCGGGATGCGACCGTCCAGGCCATGAAGGAGGTCTCCGCTCCGGTCGTCGGCATCGCCCTCATCCTTTCCGCGGTGTTCATTCCCGTCGCCTTCATTCCGGGACTCACGGGGCGCATGTACCAGCAGTTCGCTCTCACCATCGCCATATCGGTTCTGCTCTCCGCCTTCAGCGCGCTCTCGCTCTCACCCGCTCTCTCCGCGATGCTGCTCCGGCCTGCCAAGCCCATGAAGGGCCCGCTCGGGTGGTTCTTCGGCAAGTTCAATCGCTTGTTCGAGAGAACGACGAACGGCTACGTGCATGGCGCCCGTCTCCTGGTGCGGAAATCCATTCTCACCATCGCGATCGTTGCCGTGGTCGCCGTCGGGGCGGGCCTCTTCGGCGGCGCCCTACCCGCGGGCTTCATTCCCGAGGAAGACCAAGGCATCCTCGGCATCAACGTGACCCTACCCGCGGGCTCGTCCCTAGAGCGCACGAGCGCGGTGCTCGCCCAGGTCGAGGAGATCGTGGAGCAAACCGAGGGCGTCGAGTCCTACCAGACGATCGGAGGGTATGGGATGGTCACCAGCACGTACCAGCCCAACTTCGGGACCCTCTTCGTGAGACTACACCCCTGGGAGGAGCGCTCGGGAGAAGCCCTCCACGCGCAGGGAATCATGGCTCAGTGGGGGGCCCAGCTCGCCCGCATTCCCGAAGCCGTGATCTTTCCGTTCAACATCCCCACCATCTCGGGTTTCGGTGCGTCGGCCGGGTACAATTTCT
>JBOGJF010000546.1:0-2416 GCA_050747785.1 Vicinamibacteria bacterium | reverse complement strand
GACTGATACTGCAACGGTACGCCACGCTGGCAAACGTAGGTGCGCCGAACTAGATCACCGATCCAGCGGTGTCGGACGAGAAGCACGACGTTCACTTCTCGCCACCTCGACAACTGGCGGAAGGTTTCGCATCCACGCATCGAGTTCGCTCCTCAGGGCGACAATTCGACCGCCAAGTTTCCGCGCAGGGATCTCGCCACGGTAGATTCGGGCGCGGGCCATTTTGTCGGTGACGCCAACATAGGCGGCGATCCCACCCAGGTCGAGCAACTGGCCGTTGATACGGCGGGGTCCGAATTGGCGGTTCCTTTCGCTGCCCTTCTTTGGCGGTGGCTTCCTCATGCTGCCTTTCACCGCGCCACTTGCTCCAGCCGATCGAGCAATTCTAGATAGGACTCAAGTAGAGGCGCGCCGGGGTTCCGCGTTCCAGCTTCCCACCGACACACAGCGGCAGGGGCCGTTCCCAAGGCGTGAGCAATCGCGGACTGGGAAACGCCGGCACGTTCTCGGATGAGGCGTCGGCGGGATGGTGTTGGCAGACGTCGGCGGACCTCGTTTTTTGCCAGCTCTGTTTGGATAGGATCGTCTTCCATTATGAGTCAATCCTATGGACGGCCGTTGGCACAAGGCAAGTTTTTTCTTCTTCCCTTGCCTGCTGACAAACTAATCCAACGGTAAGACTGTCCATTGACTCTAAGTCAAGGTCTTGGTACAGTGTCGGCAAGCATGAACCGCCGCGAGTATTTACGCTGGGAGCCTGGCAAGCCGATGTTGACCGTCCGTGGGACTGACGAGATGGGGTCCGGCGGGCTGACGAAAGGCGCCTGGGTTCAGATGGTGCTACCTGGGAAGCAATGGCTTGTCAGCGGCCGGATGGAAGTAGAGGGCGATCGCGTCGTGGTCGCCGAGCTAAGGCTCTTTTCTCTCACCGACAAAGTACCCGAGGCTGGGATCAGTCAGAAGGTGGTGCGGCGCGTTCCCTTCGGACTCTTCCGGTCGTTCGCGCTCAGCATGGCAAACTACGCGACGAAATACGGTTTCCGCTTCCTGGAGGAGCCGATAAAGAGGGAGCTACCAGGGCTCAAGGTCCCACCTCGACCACGGCCGCGAAGATCAGCCGGGCTAGACGATCTCTATTACGCGAAGCTAGCCGACCACTACATCAAGGCAATCACCAAGAGAGGATCTCGGACACCAGTAGCCGATCTAGCAGCAGTTCGCGGCGAGACACCGGAGACGATACGAGACCGCGTTCACGAGGCGCGGGTTCGGGGACTTCTGTCCAAGAGCGAACCGGGGCGCATGGGGGGGGTGCTGCTACCGAGGGGGCTCGATCTCCTGGGTATCGCTCGCAAGCGGAAAACAGCCAAGCAGCCGAAAACTAGGGCGAAGGAAGGAAGAAAGAGGGGGAAGAATGCCAAGAAAGAGAAGTGACGGTCTTTACTTGCGTGGTCGTACGTGGTGGCTCGATGCGCGGATCAACGGGCGCCGCTACCAGATCCGCCTCGGAAAGTCGATCAGCCGCACCGTGGCCGCGGAGCTCGCCGCGGTGAAACGGGCTCAGATTCTCCGAGGCGAAGCCGGGATCCGTCGGAAGCGCAAAGACATCGGTTTCGAGGACGCCAAGAAGCTATTCCTTGAATGGTCGGAAGCGAACCGGAAACCGCACACCGTGACGATGCACCAGGGCGCTATGGCGAAGCTCTCGAACGAGTTTTCGGGGAAGCGTTTGAGTCAGGTCACCCGCTTCGGGGTCGAAAGCTACAAGCGGAAGCGTGGCGCCGTGGCCCGCGTGCGAGTCAACCGAGAGCTTGCGACGCTAAAGAGCCTCTTTAACCACTGCCGTGAGTGGGGGAAGTTCGACGGGGACAACCCGGTTGTCGGCGTCAAGTTTCTCCCCGAGCCGAAGCAGCGGCTCCGCTTTCTCGACCACGACGAGGAGAGCCGACTCCTCGACGCTTGCCGGGAGCCGATCCGGACGATCGTCCTTGTTGGGGTTCATGCCGGGCTTCGCATCCAGTCCGAAGCGCTTACTCTAACCTGGGGCGCCGTCGATCTCGTACGACGCCAGGTCACCGTCCTCGACGCGCATGCCAAGAACGGCGAGAGCCGGACGATCCCACTGAACGGGAAGCTCTGCGAGGCGCTTGCACGCCTGCGGGCCGGAGCCCAAAAGACCGGCCCGGCCGATCCCGTTTTTGTCGCCTGGAAGGACCGCGGAAGGGCGAGCGGCTGCAATCGATCCGCACGGCGTTCGATACCGCCAGGGAGAAGGCCGGCCTGGCTGACGGCGTGACACCGCACACGCTCCGGCATACGTTCGCTTCAAGGCTTGTCATGGCCGGGCACTCGCTCCGGACGGTCCAGGAGCTCGGCGGTTGGAAACAGCTCCCGATGTTGGTACGCTATGCACACC
>JBOGJF010000545.1:0-3373 GCA_050747785.1 Vicinamibacteria bacterium | reverse complement strand
CCGCTCATTGGTCTATCGGAGAAACCGGGGAGGCAGCCAAAATGTTCGGCCCGATCGGGATGCAGGAGCTCATCGTTATCTTCGTCATCGCGCTCATCATATTTGGCCCGCGTAAGCTACCCGAGCTCGGGAAATCGCTCGGCAAGAGCCTGGCCGAGTTCAAGCGGGCGAGCAACGATCTCCGCCACACGTTGGAAGAAGAGATCCGGGTCGAGGACGCGAACCCGACGCCGGCCGAGCGTGGAACGTCATCCCCGCCAGAGCAGGTCGAGTCCCCGGCTTCCCCAACCGACGCCAACCAGGAGGATCCTCTCAGGAAGCGATCGAAGGCTCCAGAAGCGACGTGGCCCGACTAGCCGGGTAAGCACTCCAAGGTGCGCGGGGACCCCCAACCAACGCCAGCCAAGCTCAGCCGAGTCACCAGCATGGACAAGCCCGGGCGCTCGCCCGAAACGATGACCTTCCTGGAGCACCTCGACGAGCTCCGCAGGCGCATCATCATTTCTCTCGTCGCGCTGCTCGTAGCCTTCGCCTTCTGCTTCACGTTCGCGCAGCAGATTTTCGACTTCCTGATGGGCCCGCTTCGGTCGGCGCTGCCAGCCGGGGGCGAGCTCATCGCCACGGCCCTGCCGGAGATCTTCCTCCTCTATTTGAAGATGGCGTTCTTTGCCGGCATTTTCCTCGCGTCCCCCGTGATCCTGACGCAAGTGTGGCTCTTCGTTGCCCCTGGACTCTACGAGCGAGAAAAGAAGTACGCCGTGCCCTTCATTGTCTTTGGAACCGGCTTCTTTCTGATGGGTGCCGCCTTTGCCCATTACGTCGTATTCCCCTATGCTTCGCGCTTTCTGACATCGTACGGCGGCGAGAGCATCGGCGTCCTCCTGAGCGTGTCGCAGGTCTTTTCGTTCTATAGCAAGTTCATCCTAGGAATGGGGCTGGTGTTCGAGATACCGACGTTGGTCTTCGTCCTGGCTCGCATCGGTCTCGTGACACCCCGGTTCCTCTGGTCCAAAGCTAAGTACGCGGTCCTTCTCATCTTCGTGATCGCCGCCATCATGACGCCCACACCGGACGTCGTGACGCAGAGTCTTTTGGCGTTGCCCATGATTGGGCTCTACCTCCTATCCATCGGCGTCGCTTGGATTTGCGGCCGCGACCGCGATACCCCGCCCTCGTCCCGCAACTGACGGCGCCGCGACCTGAACCCTCGTTTCATTGACTCGGAACGCTCTTTAACTGTATATTGGCGGCGTTCTAATGAGTGACCCCTGTGCCCGTTACGGGGTCGCGTTGAGCCTATACGAGCGACACGAGAGATCGAGGGAGGTCGGCGCCGGGCCACCCGACACCACCGGAAGCTGAGAAGGAGGGTACCGACAGATGCATCGCTCACCGCGCGCGCTAACCATTACCCTAGCTTTACTATTCGGCTCCACCGCCTTGGTGCTCGGCCAAGAGGCGAGTCAGACTAGTCAGCCTGCTCAGCCTACTCAGGACGATCAACAACCAGGGGGCACCTACGAGATCGTCCCTGCTCAAGTCACTCGCTGGGGAGACACCGGATTCTTCGACATTTTTTCCGCTTATACGCTTCAACGAGGAGAGTTCGCAGCCGCGGGTTTTCGCGACAACATCGATCGCAGCCCTCTCAATATGGATATCTCGAACTTCATTGGCACGTTTGCCTTTGGCGCGACCGATAAGCTCGAGATCTTCGGGCGGCTCGACGTCCAGCGGCGTATCGATACCGACGCACTGCACGAGGCCGCGGGCGTAACGCCGCGGCCCAACTACAATGACGAGCCAAGGGTAAATCAGTCTTGGGCTACCGGATTCGGAGATATCTGGGTCGGGGGCAAGTACAACATCTTCTCCGAGTATGAGGACAAACCCGTCGGGCTGGGCGTGCGCGGATTCCTCAAGATTCCAACCGCCAGCGAGAACGAGGGACTGGGAACGGGTAAGGTTTCGGGAGGCGCTCACCTCGTAGCTTCGAAGACACTCGGTGAAGCCGTCGGGACTTCGTATTACGTCGGATTCCAGGGCAACGGCTCGCCGGACGAGCCGGACATCAATATTGGAAGCGCCTTTCAATGGGGCCTCGGTGTCAGCGCCCCGACCAATCGGGCCATTCGCGCCACCGCCCAGCTTTCCGGATCCACATTCAGCGGGAACGACTTCGACCAGGATTCTCCCGTCGACCTCCTGTTGGGTTTGACCTACCAGACGGCGCGCGGCGTCTTCGTGACCGCGGGCTGGCGCACGAACTTCAATTTCGACCAAACGGACGAGACCGCCTCCGGATTCAACATTAGCATCGGGTATCACCCTGGGGCTGGGGTACGCGGGCCCTACACACCGCCGCCGCCGCCGGCCAACCGTCCGCCGACCGTCGACGTCACGGCCAATCCAGCCGAGGTGGAAGAAGGAGCCGACTCCAGAGTCACCGCGGACGCCAACGATCCGGACGGCGATCCCCTCACCTACGCCTGGCGCGCGCCCGACGGACGCATCACCGGCACGGGTCCCGCAGTGACTTGGACCGCGCCGACCGGTACCGAGGGCAGCTTCCCGGTGACCGCGACCGTGGACGATGGGCGTGGTGGAACAGCCTCCGACACGGTGAACATCCGCGTGCACCGCCGGGTCGTGGAGGCGATCGAGTTCGAGGACGTGCAGTTCCTCTTCGACCGGTTCGACCTGACCGATGAGGCGAGAGGGATTCTCGATCGCGTGGCGGCACAGCTACGAGAGAACCCCAACTTCAATATCGAGATCGAGGGTCACTGCTGCAGCATCGCGACCGAAGAGTACAACCTGTCGCTTGGTGCCCGGAGGGCCGATACCGTCAAGACGTATCTCGTTCGTGCCGGCATCGCCGAGTCTCGACTCACAACCATCAGCTACGGAGAGTCCCGACCCGCTCACGACAACTCGCGCGAGGTGACGCGCCGGCTCAACCGACGTGCCCACCTGCGAGTGCTCGTAACGGCACCTAACGATTAGCGAACCCGACCGAGAGAAAAGCCCGGGGCCCAGGGAGACGGGCGCCCGGGCTTTCTTGTGTTCGGTCAGTCTCCGGTAGTCTTATCTAATCTTATCTGGTCAGCTCGAACTGGATGGGATCGCCGAGCCGAAGCTTCTCTCGCGACGAGAGCTCGGCGACGACTTCGATTACGTACTGCGCCTTTCTGAGCGACCCGTACGTCGGGCAGGGATCTTCGTTGCAGGGCGGCACCGCGCGCTCGATGTGAACGATTCTCTTCTCCGCGGAGAGCCAGATGATATCGATGGGGAAACGGCAGTTCTTCATCCAGAAATCGTGGAACGACGGCTCGGGAAAAACGAAGAGCATCCCTCGATTGGCCGGGAG
>JBOGJF010000544.1:0-3132 GCA_050747785.1 Vicinamibacteria bacterium | reverse complement strand
GGCCTCTTGGCTCGCCGAGCCCAGACGAAACCATGGACTCTGGGGCAGCGCTTCTTGCTTGACCAGGCGGATGTAGTCACGCTTCCTAAGCACTTGGAAAGGCCCGTGCTTCAGACGGAGCTCGCTGCGAATCGTCCTCAGCGGAACGGGGTCCGTCGCCGTGGCAAGAAGCGTTAGAACTCGAGCGGTCGTCGCCTTGAGGGGCTCCCTCTCCAGGGCCTGACGGCCTTTTTCGGTGACGGCCGCGGCCCAGATGCGCGGGATGCTTCCGCCCGGCGGCTTTTCGATCCGTTCCACGAGGCCGGCGTCTACGAGAAAACGCAGCGCCCCGCCAACCGACTTGCTTCCCACAGCCCGCTGCAAAGCTCGCGAGGTCATCGGCTTTTCGAGAGCGGACAGGACGCGGGCCCGCAGCGTCCCCTCTCGAAGCGAGGCCTTTGAGCCCGCCGCCGTGCGCCGGTAGACCTGGGTTCCCGAGCGTCCCGTCTCGGGAGGAAGAAAGCCACGTAGGACTTCGCCCGGAGGCGCGAGATAGTAGTCCGCGATCCATTGCGCCAGCGCTAGCTGCTCTTCTTCCAAGACCGGCGCGGAATCGAGCGAGGTCAGAATGGGAAGGATCTTCGTTCCCGGTGGGAGCGCGGGTGCGAGGTCTTCGACTTCGACCACACAACCGATGAGAACCCGGAAGCCGAAGCGAACCTTGACGCGACAACCCGGGGCCACGAACGAGAGGGCACGGGGGATCCCATAAGAGAAAGTTTGTTGGAGGGGCAGAGGAAGCGCCACCCGGGCGTAGCGCGGATAGGTAGACTCGGCGGCGGTCGCGGTCCTAGCGGCGCCCATCGAGCAACGCCCGAATGAGCTTCATATCCTCCCAGGTGTCCCTCTTCTTCGAGGGATCGCGGAGGAGAGCGGCAGGGTGATACGTCGGGACGACCACGGCGTCACCGAACGGGAATTTTTGGCCGCGCATCCTTCCCAGGGGCTTCTCGGTGGAGAGCATCGCCTGGGTGGCGATTCGCCCCAGCGTGCAGATGACTCGCGGTCTGACGGACGCGACCTGCCGTTCCAGGAAGGGTCGGCACGTCGCGATCTCATCGGGCTCGGGATCTCGATTGCCGGGAGGACGACACTTCACCACGTTCGCGATGTAGACGTCGTCGCGGGTGAGTTGAATGGCTTCGATGATCTTGGTCAGCAACTGTCCGGCGGGCCCCACAAAGGGAATCCCCTGTACGTCTTCTTCGTAACCCGGCCCCTCGCCAACGAACATGAGGTCGGCGTTCGGGTTCCCGACCCCGTAGACGAGCGTGCGGCGGTTCTTGTGCAGCTTGCACCGCGTGCACTCGCCGAGCTCTTCACGGATCGCCTCGAGGGTCTCGCTTGGCGCAGAAGTGGAGTCCCGTCGGGGAAGGCCGACCGTTGTGATCGACGCGTAGTATCGAAGTCGTTCCCCGATCTGCTCCAGCAGCTCCCCTTTGAGATCCTCGCTATCCGCGTCCACGCATGGCCTCGATACGATCCAGGATTCTCTCCGCGACTTCCCTCTTGCTGAGGAGAGGCAACGCCTCGGTCTTACCGTCTTTCGCCAGCAAGATCACCTCGTTGGTGTCGGTGCCGAATCCGGCACCGTTCCGGGTGACGTCGTTGGCCACCACCAGATCGAGCTTCTTCTCCGCGAGCTTCTTGCGCGCCCGCGCTTCCAGTTCTTCCGTCTCCGCGGCGAAACCGACGATCGTTTGTCGCGGCGTGCGGTGCCGTGAGATCTCCATGAGAACGTCGTCCGTCCGGGTGAGCTTCAAGACCTGCGGGCTCGCCCCCTTTTTGATCTTGCTCTTGTGCCGAACCTCGGGTCGATAATCCGCCACCGCCGCCGCCATGACCACGACGGACGCCTCGTCGAGCCTGGAGAGCATCGCTTCCTTCATTTCCGCGGCCGTCTCGACGCGGACGACCTCGACTCCGTACGGAACCGCGAGCGCGGTGGGGCCACTCACCAGAATGACGCGCGCTCCTCGATCGCGCGCCGCTTCCGCGAGCCGGTAACCCATCTTGCCGCTCGAACGATTGGTGAGAAGCCGTACCGGATCGATGGGCTCGACGGTCGGTCCTGCGCTCACCAAGACCGTCTCCCCCGCGATGCCTTCCTGTCTCCCTACTCCCGCTGGACTAAGTTTTTTTTTCGGTCGGTTCCCGAGCCTGGCTTTCACCCGTTCGACCACTTCTTCCGGCTCCGCGAGACGCCCCTTGCCCAGCCAGCCGCAGGCGAGCCACCCCTCCCCCGGTTCGACGAACTCCACACCGCGCTCTCTCAGAGTGGCGATGTTTTGCTGCACCGCGGGATGAGACAACATCTGGCTATTCATGGCGGGCGCGATCATGACCGGCGCGCGGTTGGCCAAAGCGAAGGTACTTAGGAAGTCATCCGCCAGACCATGTGCCAATTTCGCGATCACGTTGGCGGTGGCGGGAGCGATGAGAAAGAGCTCGCACTCTTCGGTCAGTGAGATGTGCCGGATGCCCTCCTCTCGTTCCCGACCGAAGAGCTCACCGATGACCGGTTCTTCGGAAAGGGTCTCCATCGTCAGGGACGTGATGAACTCTCGCGCGCTCGCCGTCATGATCACTTGCACGGCGAAGCCGTTCTTCTTGAGGCCGCGCACGATCTCCGCCGCCTTGTAGGCTCCGATGCAGCCCGTGACTCCGAGGACGATCTTCTTCTTGATGTCGGCGGTCATTTGAAAGAGTCCAATATGCCCTTGACGATGGGCTCCATCCGCTGCCGCTTCGCGCGTTCCGCGAAGACGATGGCCCGCAGAAGCGCCGCGCAGCGCTCGATCTCGTCGTTCACTACAGCATAGTCGTAATTCGTGTAATGCGAAACTTCACGCCGGGCCGCCGCCAGCCGCCTCTCAATGTCTTCCGGATGGTTCTGCCGACGATCCCTGAGGCGCTGTTCGAGCACCTGAAAGGACGGCGGCAGGATGAAGATCAGGATCGCGTCCGCCATCGCGCGCTTGACTTGCTCCGCACCCTGGACGTCGATATCCAAAACGAGATCGACTCCTCGGCCGAGCACGGCCTCCGTCTCGACACGTCCCGTACCGTATAGCCTCTCGTGAACCTCGGCCC
>JBOGJF010000543.1:0-2606 GCA_050747785.1 Vicinamibacteria bacterium | reverse complement strand
GCACCACACCCGAGGAGCTGCTATAAACGGAAATCAAACCGGTGACGAAAGCGATGACACCGGTGACGTTCGAGGGACTCGAAACCCGAGCCAAGATCTCGGTGAAGAGATCCATCCCACCCGTCTTCTCCAGCAGGGCAATCAAGACCGTGACTCCGGAGACCATCAGGATGGTGCCCCAGGGAAGCCCTCTTATCGCCTTCTCCTCGTCCGCGGCCCGGCTGAGCGTCAGAATCGCCGCGGCGACGAAGGCACCCATGCCGACGTCCACACCGAAAACCAGGACTCCCAGGATCCAGGCGGCAATCAGAACGAGCGTGAGCTTCTGCTGCCAGACGAGGGGGGGAAGCGGAGCATCGTCAGCCGAGGCGGCCACGCCCCCACGGGCGATCAGCTTTCCACCTCCCAGCAGGAAGTAACCGCCGAGGCCGACGAAGGCTTCGGCCACGAAATTGGTGGAGAAAGTGGAGAAGGCGACTCCGGTGATCCCGATTCTCTCCATCAAACCGTTGGCGATGATTCCAGTCGGGGCGAAGGGCGATAGCGCCCCGCAGTTGGCGCCGGTTGCCACCATCACCGTCATCAAGAACGCGCTGATACCCGCCTGGGCCGCCACGCGCATGGCGATGGGTGCGAGCATGGCTGTCGCCGCGATGTTGCCGGCTCCGATGGAGGCGAGAACGCTCGCCAGGGCGAAGAGGACAACCGGGATCCAACCGGGGTTGCCCCTGGCGAGCCGGACGCTCGTCTTGGCAATGCGATCGAGAGTGCCGTTGGCGTTCGCCTGGGAGAAGAAGAGAGTCACCCCGACTAGGATGAGGAAGAGGGCGGAGGGAAACCCCGCGGCCACGTCGCGCGGGGCCATGTCTCCGAATCCGACTCCCACCACGAACGCGAAGGCGACCGAGATGAGACCCACGTTAACGGGTGTGAAACAGCTCAGCAGGATGGCGACGGCAAAGGTAACGATGGAGAGAAGAGGAAGACTCATGGCCGGCCAAGTATGAAGGAGAGGTTACAAGAGGTCTAGCCGTTTTTCAGCCAGTTCCATTCGTTCCTTAGGGAAGAGCGGCGGGAGTCGTGGCCGAGCGAGCTTCACTCACGCGAGCACCTTCTCTCCAACCTGAACGAAGCATCGCGCCCGCCGCGTACAGAACGACGGCTACGACCAGCCATCGAACCGCCGCCAACGGGAGAGACTTGACGATCAAACCGGCGATCAGGACCGCGGGAATACCTCCCAGAGCCAAACCCAATGCGGGGCGTAAACTGTAGCTCTTCTTACTCAGGAATCGAATGCTGCTCACTGGCATCAGAAAGGCACACGAACCCATCATGATGGGGAAGGCCACCCTGGGATTCATGCCCAGCAGACTGACCAGGATCATGCAAGGAGCGTAGAGCCCGATCCCAAGGGTCATGAACGCACCCAGCGCGAAGTTGCCCAGAAGCCCCGCCCACAAGCGCAAGCCGGCGAGGCTGAGGGTATCGCCTCCCGCCGGGAAGAGTCCCAGATTCGTCATCGCGAACAAGATGGCGGCTACTAGCAGCGCGACACCCATTCCGACCTGAATCTTCCGGCGCGGCCAGCTCGCCACGACCCCCGCCCCGAGCCAGGCGCCAGCGACCGCAGCGGCTATCATCCCGACCAACGTGATCATGTCGACCTCGACGAGGGCGATGAAAATGAAGGCCTGGGCGATGGTTGGCAGGGTGTGGCCCACGTTCAGCGTTCCGGGAATTTGCTCATCCGCCACCATGTGGCGCAACTTGAAGATCGAGGCGGTGGATGCGAAGGAACCGATACCCAGGGTGTCGAAGAAATTCGTGACGAAGCCGACCCCGGCTTGGAACGGCGTGGGCATCCCCGCCGCGGTGGCCGGATCTCCAACCCCCCGGGTGCTCCCTCCCTGCCTGACGTTTCTTATCCAGGCGAGCACATAAACGGCTCCGAAGATTCCAAGGGCAAGGAAGAGGGCGGTTTTCACGTCGACATTCTACTCGGCTTTGACCCTTCCTTGTCGAGGCTCTCCCTACCTCCCCCGCGATAGTTGAAATAGAATGGTTTCGGTGGGCGTCCTTGCGGGTAAGGAGATTAGAACCGTTCATGACTCAGAGAAAGCGTTTCCTTCTCGGCGCGGTCGTGGTGGCCTCGACCGCGCTCGGGCTCTATGCCTACTCGAGAAACGGCGATGCGCCGGTCTCTTTCAGCACGGCAACCATCGATCGGGGTGACGTCGTTGCCACCGTCGGTGCTACCGGGACCGTGGAGGCCGTCGCGACCGTTCAAGTCGGAACCCAGGTGACGGGAACCATTTGGAATCTCAATGCCGACTTCAACTCCCGAGTCGAAAAAGACCAGGTGGTCGCGCGGCTCGAGCCTTCGCTTTTCGAGAGCCGCCTGACCGAGGCGAGAGCCAACCTGGCGAGCGCGGAGGCGAACCGGGAGCGCTCGCGCGTTGCCGTCGAGGACACCCGACGGAAGCTGGTGCGCGCCCAGGATCTCAGGGCGGAGGACCTCTTGCCGCAAAGCGACCTCGATGTGGCGGAGCTTGCCCTCCAGTCCGCGGAAGCCCAGCTCAAGGCGTCGGAGGCTCAGCTCGAGC
>JBOGJF010000542.1:0-8419 GCA_050747785.1 Vicinamibacteria bacterium | reverse complement strand
ATAGAGAGCTTCGGCGTCAATAGACGAGCGTGCCAAACCGAGGCCGCGTCAGACGCCCCTTTTGACAGAGTGTCCCGTCCACTCCTATACTGCCTTTCTTATCTCTCTTCAGGCTTGTCGGACTTTCAGTCCTTTTGAGGCAATCGAGACTCAAGGAGCGATCGATGGGAATCAAAGTTGGCATCAACGGTTTTGGACGCATCGGCCGAAATATCTTTCGCGCCACGCTGAATGACAGCGACATCGAGATCCTTGCAGTCAATGACATCACCGACGCCAAGACGTTGGCCTACCTCTTGAAGTACGACTCGGTGCTGGGGAACCTCGACACCGAGGTGCACGCCGAGGGCGACACCATCCACGCCGGCTCCCGCCGCGTCAAAGTCTTGACGGTGCGGGATCCGGGTGAGCTGCCATGGAAGGATCTCGGCGTGGATATCGTGGTGGAGTCCACCGGACTCTTCACCAAGAAGGACGAGGCCGCGAAGCATCTCAAGGCCGGCGCGAAGAAAGTCATTATCAGCGCCCCCGCCAAGGGAGAAGACATCACCATCGTCATGGGCGTCAACGAGGACAAGTACGAGCCCAGTAAGCACCATGTTCTCTCGAACGCATCTTGCACGACGAACTGTTTGGCGCCGGTGGCCAAGGTCATCCACGAACAGTTCGGGATTGTCAGCGGGATCATGACCACCATCCACTCCTACACGAACGATCAACGACTGCTCGATCTCCCGCACCAGGACTTGCGCCGCGCCCGCGCCGCCGCGCTCTCCATGATTCCAACCACCACCGGGGCCGCGATCGCGGTGAGCCGCGTGCTCCCCGAGCTCGAAGGACGCTTGGACGGTATCTCGGTTCGCGTGCCGACGCCGAACGTCTCTCTCACCGACCTGACCGCCGTCGTCGAGAAGAAGGTGACCGTCGATTCGGTGAATCAGGCTCTGGAGCGCGCCGCCGGGAAGGAGCTCAAGGGAATTCTCGCCGTGTCGCACGAGCCCCTCGTGTCCATCGACTTCAAGGGAAACCCCAATTCCTCCATCGTGGATGCGCCTTTTACGAAAGTCGTGGGTGACCACTGCGTCAAGATCCTCGCATGGTACGACAACGAATGGGGGTTCTCCTGCCGCGTGAAGGATCTCATCCGGCTCATCGCATCCAAGGACTAGGAGAACAGCCGGAAACGCGAAGGGGTTGTCTGCTTCGGATGCGAGCGCTCCGAGCTAGGTTCGCTGAGGAACCTTAGACAAGACTCCCAGCAACACCTTGAGGGCGTCGATCTCTGTGAAAATGCCGATGAGATCTTCCCCGTTTACCACCGGTAAGGCCCCGACTTTCTTGTCCACCAAGACCTGCACGGCCTCACGTAGCTCGGTGTCGGCTGTGACGGTGAACGGCTCGCGCGTCATCACCCGGGAGATAGGGGTGTTCGCGAGAACTTCCTCGTACTCACTCATGTCCACGCCGCTCAGCAGCGAGGGCGAGGCCTTGCGAATATCCCGGTCGGTCACGATGCCGATGAGCTTCGGTCCCACTACCACGGGAAGGTGGCGAATGTGGTGTTGGCGAAGGAGATCGACGGCTTCCTTCATACTGGCGTCCTCGCCAACCGTGAACGGTTCCTTGGTCATATAGGCGCCGATCCGCATTCGATTACCTCCGTGTTCTCAATTGCCCAGGATTGATCCCATTCTAACCCGGAAGTGGCCTTCTGCCAAGGGTTAAGGGGCACGTCAACCGGAAGCGTTTGAAAAGATGGCGCATCTACCGTGAGGTCGGGAGCCGCACCGTGAACTCCGTCCCCTTTCCCACCTCGCTGCGCACCCCGATCGTTCCATGATGATCCTGAACGATGCGATAACAGATCGGGAGGCCCAAACCGGTACCGACACCAACGCCCTTGGTCGTGAAGCCCGGATCGAAGATCCGCTCCAGATTCTCCGGCGCAATCCCCGCGCCGGTGTCGGCAAAACGCAGCACCACGTGCTCGCCGTCGCGTTCGGTGGTGATGGTGATCGTCCCCTTCCCTTCGATGGCGAAGATAGCATTCCTCAGTAGGTTCATGAAGACCTGGTTGAGCTGGCTTGGAAAACAGACCACGTTAGGCAAATCACCGTAGTTCTTGACCACCTCGACACCCTTCTTGAGCTCGTGCACGAGCAGCGTGAGCGTGCTGTCGATGCCCTCGTGCAGATCGACGCTTTTTTCCTCGGATTCGTCCAGCCGAGCGAAGTTCCTGAGCGACCTCACGATGGAGGTGATGCGCTGGCAGGCTAGCAACTCGGTCTCGGAGGCCTGCTGCAACGTTTCGATGGCCAGCCGGAGGTTCGGATCCTTCGCAAGGTCCGCCGGAACATCCGCCGCCTCGATGCGCTGCTTGACCATCTCGGCCGCGCGCTTGACGATGTCGCTGTTGGCGGCGATCGATGCGATGGGCGTGTTGATCTCGTGGGCTACTCCCGCCACGAGCATTCCAAGAGACGCCATCTTGCCGGATTGTACGAGCTGGGCCTGCGTCTCCCGGATTTCGCGGTTGGCCCGCTCGAGCTCCGCGGTCCGGGCGCGGACGCGATCCTCGAGCGTCTCGTTCAGCTCCGCTAGCTCCGCCCGCCGCTGCTCCTCCGCCCGGTAGAGCCGGGCGTTGTGAATGGCGCTCGCGGCCTGATTAGCGACGATGTTGACTAGAGTCTCGTCGCGATCGCTGAACATCTTCTGCTCGGCAGTCTCGATGGAAAAGACTCCGATCAAGTTGTCTTTGATCAAGAGCGGTATGCCGATCTGGCTCTCGACGTCGGGAAGGCCCGGCACCGGCGGTACATCTTCCAGCTCCGCCGATCGTCCCGCTTCCTCCATCTGTTTTCGAATGGCGGCGATGTAGGATCGCTGGCGCCCCAGGTTGGAGAGCCGCATCAGGCGTCGCTTCTTGGCGACCACACCGATGAGCCCGGTGCCCATGGGAACGACGCCGCCCAGCATCTGGCCCTCGTAGCCTCGGCTGGCGACGACCGTCAAGGTTTGACCGTCATCGTCCAGAAGAAGGATCAACGCATGATGGAACCCGAAGAGCTCGTCCATGGTCCGCAGGACGACCTCGTAGATCTCTTCGAGGCCGAGGGTCGCATTGATATCCGAAGAGACTTGCCGAAGGATGCTCACCTCGGCAGACTTCTGCGCCAGCTCGGCGGCGAGCTCGGCGGGAGAGGGTTGCTTCGTCGCCACCAGAGGCTTAAGACGCCGCGCCGTACTCGATCTTCTCCACGGACGTCACGCGATAGATATCCGCGGCCCTGAGCTTGAAGACGCCCGACATGCCAGTCATCGAGGCGATGGCCTCAATTTGCATGTCCATCTCGTCGAACGTCGGGCCTTCGGTCTCCGAGTGATCGAACTCGAGGTGAAGGATCCAGTTCGTGCAGCCTTCGATATCGTTCAAGTTGACACAAGCTCGTGGATTTTCGCGGATGTTGCGGATCGTCTTGCTGAAAAACTGGTTCGAGAGAGCCACGTGGTGCAGATCGACGTAGTACACCCGCGAGATGTCCGTGGCGTTCGGGATGCCGTCCGCCGAGCAGGTTCCGACCTGGGCCGGAATTCCGTTCTCCATCACCGCCCGGATTTCATCCGGCAGCCTCGCTTCCGCCATCACCCCTCCTCCCCGCCGATCCTGGCCCCCGCTCCGGGGCCGGGTGTCTGATCGTAAATCTCCTGCACTCGGAACGTCATGGCGAGAATGGGCTTCTGGAAGCGGGCGTTGCAAGCCCTCTCCGAGAAGCCGAACAGCGGTTGAAAGAGTACTCTGAACTGCTCGGCCTTTTGCTTCACCACGGCGAGGTCGCTCTCGGTGGCCGGGCGGGAAGCAACGTAGGCCCCCTTAAACTGATAGCACTCGTGAAGATCCACGGCAGGGTTCGGTGGATTGCTGGCCCGAGGTCCGGACGTGCTCCCGAGCACGGTGAAGGAGAACCGACCGTTGTCCTCGAGCGAAGAAACGAGCTCGTCGCGGTGAGCGGCCCAAAAGAGACAGTTGATGGTCTTACGGTCGTCACCAACAGTCCAGCCCACGATGAAATGGACTAAGGGGACGAGCTTCGCGTCCCGCGTCGCCCCGAATCCCACCGTGGCGCCATCTAAAAACCTTGCGATCTCCTCCGGGATCATTCTCGTCGCTCGAAAACGTACGCTAGCGCACGGGAGCCCCACGTGTCCAGCCTCACGTGTTCCTTGTCAATCGATGGACGCGGGCGGTATGTTACGGACGAGGTGACCACCGTTGAATGATTTCGAGAAGCTCGGCGCCTTCTATCTGGGCCGAGGCTTCGACCTGGAGCGCGAGGTTCTGGGCGAAGACCCCCTTCTCTACGATGCCAAGGATCTCACGACCCATGGGCTCATCGTCGGCATGACCGGAAGCGGCAAGACCGGGCTCTCCATCGTGCTGCTCGAAGAGGCCGCCATCGACGGCATCCCGGCAATCGTCATCGACCCGAAAGGCGATATGGGAAATCTCCTGCTCAGCTTTCCCGCGCTCCGGCCGGCCGACTTCCGCCCTTGGATCGACGAGAGCGAAGCTCAGCGGAAGGGGATCGATCCCGAGTCTTACGCCGCCGAAACCGCGGAGATGTGGCGGGAGGGTCTCGAGAAATGGGGGCAGGACCCCGAGCGCATTGCCAGGTTTTGCTCCGCGGTCGATGTCTCCATCTATACGCCCGGGAGCCAGGCCGGGCTTCCCCTTTCCCTGCTACGCTCGTTCGCCGCACCACCTGCCGCTCAGGCGAAAGACGTCGACGCCCTTCGCGAGCGGGTTCTCACGGCAGCCTCGAGCCTGCTGGCGCTCCTCGGGATGTCGGGTCCCAAGATCGATCCGATTCGGAGCCGCGAGCACATCCTTCTTTCGAAGCTGCTGGAAGATGCCTGGAGCAAAGATCGCGACGTGACTCTCGAGAGCCTCGTCCGCGAGACGCAGGAGCCCCCCTTCGACAAAATGGGCGTCATGGATCTCGAATCGTTCTTCCCGGCCCGCGATCGGAAAGAGCTCGCCATGCAGCTCAACAACTTGATCGCCTCACCCTCCTTTGCGGCCTGGAGAGAGGGCGAGCCTCTCGACATCAAGCGGCTGCTTTATACGTCGACGGGGCAACCCCGTCTCTCGATTGTCTCGATCGCCCACCTCGGAGACGCCGAGCGCATGTTCTTCGTGAGCATGCTGCTCAACGAGGTCGTGGCCTGGATGAGAACGCTTCCTGGAACCGGGAGCCTGCGCGCCATCCTTTATATGGACGAGATCTTCGGTTTCTTCCCACCGACCGCGGACCCGCCCTCGAAGCGACCGATGCTCACGCTACTGAAGCAGGCGCGTGCCTACGGCCTGGGTGTGCTGCTCGCGACCCAGAACCCCGTCGATCTCGACTACAAGGGACTATCGAACACGGGGACTTGGTTTCTGGGACGGCTTCAGACAGAGCGGGACAAAGAGAGAGTGATGGACGGCCTGGAAGGCGCCTCGGCCGGTGGGCGATTCGACCGAGGAAGCACCGAGCGGCTCCTCGCCGCGCTCGGCCAGCGCGTCTTTCTCATGCATAACGTACACGAGGACGCGCCCACCGTGTTCCAGACACGATGGGCATTGTCTTACCTGAGAGGTCCTCTCACCTCGGCGCAGATCGAGTCGCTTACCTCGCGGCAAGAGAGGGACCGCCCGAGCGTTCAGAAAGAACCCCCGCGGAAGCAAGACGCGACACCCTTCTCACAAGAGCCTCCGGTGCCCGACGATATCTCCCAAGGTTTCCTCCCGATACGTGAGCCGGTGCCGCAAGAAGCGGTCCTTCTTTACCGGCCTGCCCTGAGCGCCACGGCCCGTCTGCACTACGTCCACACTCGCAACGAGGTCGATCACTGGGAGACCGTGTGGGCGTTGCTGCCCCTCGCTCCCACTGCGTCCGTCAACTGGGAGAGCTGCGAGCTCCAGGAAGGGAGACAACCCACTCTGCAGGACCAGGGCTTCCCCGGCGCGCGATTCGCCGAGCTGCCGGCCCCGGCGACCGAGTCCAAGAGCTACGCGACATGGGGCGAGTCGCTCGCCGACCATCTTTACCGAAGCCACACGCTCTCGGTCTGGGAGAACCGCGAGCTCCGCGAAACGTCTCTCCCCCGGGAGGACGCTAGAGACTTCCGCATGCGCCTTTCCCAGACGTTGCGTGAGAAAAGAGACGCCGAGGTGGAAAACCTGAGAAAGCTCTACGCCCCCAAGCTCGCTCGGCTCGAAGAGCAGATCCGCAGGGCGGAGGAGCGTCTCGCCAAAGAGAAAGCGCAATACAAAGATCGGACCGTCCAAACCGCGATCTCGTTCGGTGCCACCGTCCTCGGCGCGCTTCTCGGGCGCAAGGTGGTGAGCGCCGGAAGCGTGGGCCGTGCCACCACCACGGCCCGCTCGGCCGGACGTGCGGCTCGGGAAAGAGAAGACGTGGGAAACGCGGAGCAAGAGGTCGAACGCTGCCGTGAGGAGCTGAAGGCACTCGAGGAAGAGTTCGAGAACGAGCTTGAGGCTCTTCGCGAGCTTCCCGATCCCTCCGCCCTGAAGCTCGAGGAGATCCCGCTGCGGCCGAGACGATCCGATATTTCCGTGAGCCACCTCATCCTGGTCTGGACGCCCTGGCGTCAGTTGGATGAGGGAACGCTTGATCGGTGTTACTAGTAATGTATTAGCGTGAGGGACCGACCGCGATGAAAAAGCTCGTCCTGCTCCGACACGGAGAGAGCACCTGGAACAGAGAGAATCGTTTCACCGGCTGGGTGGACGTCGGCTTGACCGAAAGGGGGATCTCGGAGGCTATCGAGGCGGGGCGACAACTCGGCAACGAAGGCTATGTCTTCGATCTTGCCTACACGTCGGTCCTCAAACGGGCCATCAAGACCCTGTGGCTGGTACTCGAAGAAATGGATCTCATGTGGATCCCGGTTTACCGGAGCTGGAGGCTGAACGAGCGTCACTACGGCGCGTTGCAAGGGCTCAACAAGGCGGAAACGGCCGAGAAACACGGTATCGAGCAGACTCAGATTTGGCGGAGGAGCTACGACGTGCCTCCACCCGCCCTCACGCCCGACGACGAACGCTACCCAGGCCGCGATCCTCGCTACGCCGATCTGAGCCCGGACGAGCTGCCCCTGACCGAATGTCTCAAGGACACCGTGGCGCGGTTTCTTCCTTACTGGAAGGACACGATCGCGCCGGCCGTGCGAAGCGGAAAACGCGTCATCATCGCGGCCCACGGCAACAGCCTGCGCGCGCTCGTGAAGTATCTCGACCACGTCTCCGACCAGGACATCGTGGGACTCAACATTCCGACCGGCATTCCCCTCGTGTACGAGTTGGAGGACGATCTTACGCCGATCCGGAGCTTCTATCTCGGGGATCCCGAAGCGGTGCGGCGGGCCACCGCCGCGGTTGCGGGACAGCTGAAAAAAAAATGAGGCCGGGTTCCTTCCAGTGCTGCGGGGCCCCACCCCCGCAGCTCGCCCTCCGGCGACTACGCGCCTACGGGCGGGTTGAGGACTCTCACCGGCCGTAAGGGATGTCGAGGTACTTGCTCGCGAATTCATGCGAGCCCTCGAACTCGGTCAACTCTTGCACGACGTGGTACTGCGAAACGGCTTCCGCGCGCTTCCCGAGCAGATCGAGAACCTCGCCAGCCCTCAGATGGGAAAGTGCCTTCTCCCGCTCCGGTGTCCCGGGATCGCGCGTCGCCTCGAGAAAAAGCGCCAGCGCCCTCTCGCGCTCGCCGAGCGCGGCCAGCCGGGCTCCGGCGGTGTAGCGAAACGTGCCCAGCGGCACTTTCTGGTAGTTCTTCCTTCCTTGTTCGGCGAGGCGGACGACTTCCAGATAGATCTCGATCGCTTCCTCCCGCTTCCCCATCCTTTCCAGGATCTGCGCCTGATTCAGATGCAGGAGAAAATTCTCCGGGTAGCGCCGGTGGAGCTCCCTCGCAACGCGAAGAGCGTAGTCATGGTAACCCTCCCTTACGTAGAGAACCATGAGCATGACGCGAGCTTCGTTGCCCACGAACACGGCTTTATCAGCGGCCAGGACTAAGTACTCGAAGCCCCGAGCCTCGTTTCCGCGGTAGCCGGCGATGCTCGTGATCCATTTCAGATACCAGGGAATGTTGCCCAGCGTGTATTCGTAGGTCCCGGCGGTGAGGTAGGAGTCCCAGAACTCGGGGTCTTCCTCTAGCAACTCCTGCTGGTACTGATAGGCGGCCTTCCCGTGACGCAGGGCGGTCAGGTAGTTCTGATCGATCGTAAACGCGAAGGCCCCCTGAGCTCCTTCCGCCGCTCCGAGGTAGTAGCGAGCGTCCTTGTCGCCCGGGTGCGCTTCCAGAAACTTACGGGCCAGCACCTGACTCTTGACAATCCCTCTCTCGAA
>JBOGJF010000541.1:0-2006 GCA_050747785.1 Vicinamibacteria bacterium | reverse complement strand
CCCTCCGCCCCAGGTGGGTCCAACTTAGGCTATGTCTCAGTCGCTCTGTGTTCCGTTCTGGCGCACCTCTTGCCCGACCATCTTGGCTTTATCCGCGCCCGGCTTGGGCACGAACTTCTGGATGCGGCCGTTGAAGACCTCAGCGACATACAGGTTGCCGTCCTGGTCGACCGAGAATTGGTGCGGGCCCTGGAATTGACCCGGTTGGCGTCCCGGAGCGCCCCAGCCGTAGAGGTATTTGCCGTTCAGATCGTACTTCAGGAACCGGTTGGTCCCGCCGTCGGATACCCACACCACGTCATCGGCAGTGACCAGGTGATAGTACGGCGATGAGCGGACGCCGGTCGTGAACATATCGAGGAATTTGCCGTCCTCATCGAAAACCTGGATCCGCCGATGACCGCGATCCACGACGAACAGGCGGCGATCGCTGCTGATCGAGATGCTGTGCACCGTGTCGAATTCATTGGGACCCGGGTTGTCCGGATTGGCGGGGGCTTGTCCCCAGTCCATCAGGAAGTTACCCTCGGCGTCGAACTTCGCCACTCGGACTCCTCCGTAACCGTCGCTGATGAAGAACGTTCCGTCCGGCAACCAGGCGATATCCGTCGGCCGGTCGAAGAGCTTACCCGCGTCACGACCCCTCTCACCCCTGGTGCCAAGAGTCATGACGAGCTCACCGTCGTAGGTGAACTTGTGAATCAGGTGAAGCTGATCGTCGATCACCCAGACGTGCTTTTCGTTGTCGTAGGGGCTGATCTTGATCTTGTGGGGTCCGCGTGCGCACGGGCCATCGAAGAGCGCGTCGTGCTGCGCCCAATCCTGGACGAGATCGCCGTCGCTATCCACGACGAAAAGCACGTGATGCATGCGACGCTCCCATCCCCGGAGATTCCCTGTCTGCTCACACGTGGCGTTTATGCCGTCCGGATTGCCGGTCGTGTTACCGCGACTTGGATCGAGCAGGGCGTAAGGTGTCCAGTCCGCGACGCCTTCGGGGAGCGGTAACTCACCGCGCTGGGCGTACCAGATACGTTCCGGGGTCTCCGCGTACACCGCGCCCTGAGATCCCCAGGTCCAGCCCTTGTGCGAGACGCCGTCGCCTCTATCCGCCAACCCCTTGGGCCAGTTCTCCACGAACTCGTAGGGGCCAAATTCCTCCTGGCCGCCCCTTTCCCTTTGTTGCATCATCGACGCCGACGGCGACAACAACACCACCGCGCCGAGGATCATGAAACACCAAGTTATTGCGCGCATCATTCTTCCTCCTCTTTTGTCCTGACCGCGATGGTCCTCATACGGTCCACCCGTCAGCCCATACCCGGGCGCGGCGGATCGTAGCAGCACCCGGATCGGGGCGCAACTATAAACTAGCGAAGGTTTCGAGAAACCTAGCCGGCGAGAACGCGGGCGGCAGTACGGGCATAGACGTCGAGGTCCCTTTTGGAGAAGCAGCAGAAGACCACGCGTTCGGGGAGCTCGTAGGCCTCGAGCCATTCGCGGACCGTGACCTGCGCTACCTCGGCCGCCTGCTCGATGGGGTATCGGTAGGCTCCCGTGGAGATGGAAGGGAAGGCGATGCTTCTAACCTCGTTCTCGCGGGCGAGCGTCAGGCTCCGTTCGTAACAGCTCGCTAGAAGCTGCGGCTCGCGCCTCCTGCCCCCGCTCCAGACGGGGCCCACGGCATGAATGACGTACCTGGCATTCAGGCGGTAACCCTTGGTGATCTTCGCCTCGCCGGTCCTGGCACCGCCTAGCGTCTGGCATTCGGCAAGGAGCTCCGGGCCCGCAACCCGGTGGATGGCGCCGTCGACCCCACCGCCTCCCAGGAGCGACGTGTTCGCGGCGTTGACGATGGCGTCGACGTCGAGCTGGGTGATGTCACTCTGAATGATCTCGATGCGGCTTCTGGCATCGCGCACTTCCATAGCAGCAACGCCCCCGTTGACGCTTCATTGATGTCAGAAAAAAGGAGGCCCGGCAAACGGCGTCTGGCTAGCTTGAGA